>JBOGFE010000634.1:0-4367 GCA_050741935.1 Acidimicrobiia bacterium
GGGTTGCGGCTCTGGATGAGGACCTGGCCGGGCCCGGTGAAGTCGAAGACCAGCCCCTCGCCCGTCTTGGCCGTCTGGACCGCCGACTTCAGGAACCCCTTCACGCCGCCCCCGGAGCGGGTCACCAGCCGGGTCTCCACGGTGATGCCGTCCTCGAAGGCGACCATGTGCCCGGAGTCGACCACCACCTGCTCGCCCGGGCCCAGGGTGATGGTGTCGAGGGCGCCGTAGCAGGAGAGGGCGATCTGGCCGTCGCCCGAGGCCCGCAGGACGAAGAAACCCTCGCCCCCCGCCCCCATCCGCAGGCCGCCCCAGCCGGTGTCGATCTGGACCGAGGCCTCCGAGCACAGCCACGAACCGGCCTGGATCACCAGTCCCCGGCTGGGGTCCACCTTGGTGCCCACGATGTCGCCCGGCAGCTTGGGGGCGAAGTCGACCCACCCGCCCTGAGGCGGTGCGGTGATGGTGTTGATGAAGAACGACTCGCCGCCGCCCGCCATCCGGCCGAGGGACTTCATCATGCCGCCCTCGGCTTTGCCTTCCAGGCTCACGCCGGCCGAGGTGGCCAGCATGGCGCCTGCCTCGGCCCGGACCGACTCACCGCCCGCCAGGGTGGTGCGGGCGACCGCGAAGCTCGGGGAATGCCGGATCTGGACGTCCATGGTTGATCTCCTTCCGCCCCCCGGGGGATTGGAACAGACGGATTGATCGAGACTGCCGACCGTCAGCCGGCAGGCGTGGCCGTGGTGAACCCGGTGAAGGAGGAGGCCGGCGTGCAGCGCAGCCCCTCGGTGTTGGCGCAGCTGACCGCCATCACCAGCTCCTGGTTCTCCTGGAAGACCAACGGGGAGACGAAGTGGTAGTCGAGGTCCCGGAAGTTGGCCAGGTTGACCCGCAGGATCACGGCGTCGCCCCGGCGGATCTCGAGATCGCCGGAGTCGCCGGCCGGGTTCTGCAGCACGATGTCGGTGAGCGACAGCTGCCGGCCCTTGGGCACCTTGTAGACCTGACGGTCGGTGGCCGCGGGAGCGACGTCGGACACCAGGCGCACGTCGAACGGGGCGCCGAGGCTGGCGGCTGTGCCCGCGGCGGGGGCGCCCGTGGCCGTGCCGGGGGCGAGGGTGGTGGCGGTGGTCTGGCCGGCGGCGGCACCGGCACCGGCGGCCTGGGCCGCCTGGGTGGCGGCCACCTGGTCGAGCTTGGAGCTCACCGCCGCCAGCTCCTCGTTCTGCGCCTCGATGTCCGCCTGGACCGCGGCCCGGGCGGTCTCGCGCACCTCGGGCTTGAACATCACGTACCAGAAGGCGATGAGGAGGAGCACCCCGAGGAGGGCCTTGGGGAGCCACTTGGGCATCAGTGGCTCCTGGAGCATGCTCGCCTCGGCGCTCGACGGCCCCGCGCCGTTGGCTTCGACGAAGACCTGGAAGGAGTGGGTCCGGGCCGGGCCCCGCAGGAAGCCCTTGCGGGGCTTGACCTTCACCTTGGCGAAGGCCGCGGTGTTGGGCTCGGCGATGACGGACGGATCCTCGAAGTCGAAGATCAGCAGGTCGTTGGGGTCCTTGGCCTTGAGGGTGGCGTTGACCGGCGCGTTGCCCCGGTTGTCGAGGGCCAGGGTGTGGTTCGCCGCCCGCCGGCCCCGGGACGCCCGGGGGACGAGCTCGGCGAACACGTCGCTGAAGGTGCCGACCGCGAGCGTCCCCTCCTCGACCACCGAACCCTGAGGGTCCTCCCGGGAGCGGACGCGCACGCCGAAGGGGACCTCGCCGGCGGGTGTGTCGGCGGAGCGGGGCGGCCGGAACCGCACCTGAGCCTTCTCCTCCGCCCCGGGGAACAACGACAGGACGGGTGGCTCGATCGAGGCCCACCCTTCGGATTCGCCCAGGACCGACATCGTGAACTCGTCGACGACGTTCCCGGTGTTCCGAACGGACAGCTCGCACGTCACGACCCCACCGGGGTCGACGGTGAGCGTGTCCGAAGAAAGGATCACGCTGGCGCCCACGAATCGCAACGTAGCCGTAGGACCCTGTCCGCACAACGGGATTTCCGCTGATCAGAGCCAAGAACGCCCGGTTTTCCGCGCCGTTCTGCTGCCCGAAGGGGCAGGGGTGGGTGCCCGTTGAGTCAACGTGGAGTGCCCGTGGAGTCCCTGATGATGTCCCCGATGGACCATGCGTGCAGTTCGAGGAGGTGTCCGTTGAGCGACCGCACGCCGGTGTTCGTCTACGCCCGGGACCCCATCTCCCAGACCGGGATCGTGGCCCAGTTGCGGCCCCGGCCCGAGCTGGCGGTGGTGGAGGACTCGCCCGACGCCGCCTCGGTGGCCCTGGTGGTGGCCGACGAGGTGGACGAGGAGACCGTCCGGGTCATGACCGCCCTCCAGCGCAACGGGTGTCCCAAGATCGTGCTGGTGGCCACCCGCCTGGACGACAAGGGCCTGCTGGCCGCCATCCAGGCCGGCGCCTGCAACCTGCTGCGCCGCTCCGAGGCCACGCCCGAGCGCCTCACCGCGGCGGTGCAGGGGGCGGCGGCGGGGGAGGGGGCCGTACCCCCCGACCTGTTGGGCCGGCTCCTGGTTGGTGTGGGGCGCCTCCAGCGCCAGGTGCTCGCCCCCCGGGGGCTGTCCTTCACCGGCCTGTCCGAACGGGAGATCCGGGTGCTGCGCCTCCTGGCCGACGGGCTCGAGATCGCCGAGATCGCCCGTCAGCTCTCCTATTCGGAACGGACGGTGAAGAGCACCATCCACGACCTGCTGTCCCGTCACCAGTTGAAGAACCGCAGCCACGCCGTGGCTTACGCCATGCGCCAAGGATTCATCTAGTCCGACCGGCTGCCTGTCCGGACGGCCAAGTGTGTCCGGAGAGGCGCGGGCCGGGGGAAACACCCCGGGAAACAAGGAGGCGGCCGTGATCCACGACGTCGACGAGTCGCTGAGGGCGCTGGCCGAGCGGGACATCATCAACGGCGCCGGCGCCGAGGTGGCCTTCGATGCCCCCACCCGGGACTGGGCCACGCGGCGGAACACGCCGACGCTCAACTTCTATCTCTACGAGATCCGGGAGGACCTCGAACGGCGCTCCGGCCAGTACGAGGAGCGGCGCGACGACGAGGGCCTGGTGGCCGAGCGGCGCCTCCCGCCGCGGCGTTTCAAGCTGTCGTACCTGGTGACGGCCTGGACGCAGCGGCCCGAGGACGAGCACCGGCTGCTGAGCTCGGTCATCTCCTGCTTCATCCGCTTCGACGCCCTCCCGACCGAGGTGCTGCGGGGCGAGCTGGCCGCCCAGGGCTACCCGGTGCGGGTCACCGTGGGGCTGCCCCTGCCCGCCGAGCGGTCCATCTCCGACGTGTGGTCCGCCCTCGGCGGTGAGCTCAAGCCGTCGCTCGACCTGATCGTCACCGCCCCCTTCCAGAGCGGCCGGGAGCGGCCCTTCGGCCCGCCGGTGCTGGAGGAGCCCCGCCTCGGCGTGTCGGCCCTGGGCACCGAGGCCGTCGAGCACGTGGTGCGCCGGCGCCGCCGGGCCGCCGGCGTGGCCGCCCGCCCCGAGGACGGCGGCGAACCCGAAGAGGAAGTGCGCGGCGGTCGCACCGAATCCGGCCGCCGCCTGCGGGTCAAGACGATCAACCGCTGATGCCCCCGGCTCCCAACCCCGCCCTTCCGATCTGGGCAGGATTTGCCTCGGCTCCCAACGCCGCCCTTCCGATCTGGGCAGGATTTGCCTCGGTTTCCGAGGCAATCCGTTCCCAAATGGAAATGCCGTGACCGAGCCTTCGGTTCCGTCCCTGCGCCACCTCAGTGGCCGGCTGTCGGTGGTGGAGGCCCGGGTGGCGGCGGCCGTCGGCCGCTGCCGGGGCGGCGACCCCGGGGTGATGGACCGCTTCCAGGGACTGTTCCTCTCCTCGGTCTCCCTCGACCGGCTCCTGGCGGTCCGCCGTACGGGGAGGGGCGAGGTCGAGCCCGAGATCGTCGAGTTCCTGGCCAAGGTGGAGGCCGAGGCCGATGCCGCCGAGGCCGCCGGCGCCGATCTGCGCCTGCGCCGCCTGGCCCGCTCCTTCGGCCTCGAGGCCTACGACACCGAGGTGCTCCTCGTCGCCCTGGCGCCCGACCTCGACCCCCGCTTCGAACGCTTCTATGCCTACCTCCACGACGAGGTGCACCGGAAACGGGCCAGCACCGGCCTGGCCTTCGACCTGTGCGGCGCCGGCTTCGGCGCCGCCGATCAGCGCTGGCGCCTCGGCGCCGAGGGGCCGATGGTCGCCGGCGGCCTGGTGCTGGTGGAAGAGCCCGACCGCCCGTTCCTCACCCGGTCCCTGCGGGTGGCCGACCGGGTGGCGGCGTTCCTGCTGGGCGACGACACCCCCGACCGGAC
>JBOGFE010000635.1:0-3872 GCA_050741935.1 Acidimicrobiia bacterium
CTCCTGTTCCGTCGAATGCAGTTCCGGCCGGCGGCCGGTGCATCCGACGGGGTTTCCTTCTTCCGAACCCCTTTTGGGTAAAGTGCCGCCGCGCCAGTGAGGAGGAATATCTGCATGGTGCGATCCCCCAGAAGGCTGCGTCTGCTGCGTGTGCTGGCCATCGCGGCCGGGGTCGGCGCCCTCCTGCTGCTGGCCGGTTGTGCCGGCGATGCCCCCCAGGACGTCCTCAAGCCGGAGGGGCCGATCGCCAGGACGCAGGACGGCCTCTTCAAGCCGATCTTCTACCTGGCCGTGGTCCCCGTCTTCGTGCTCGTCCAGGGTCTCGTCATCGCCACGGTGATCCGCCACCGGCACCGCCCCGGGCGCCCCGACCCCGTGCAGGTCCACGGCAACACCAAGCTGGAGATCGGCTGGACGGCGGCCCCCGCCCTCATCCTGCTCTTCGCCGCCGTCCCGACCATCAACACCATCTTCGACATCGCCGCCGAGCCGGCCAACCCCCTCGAGATCGATGTGTACGGCCACATGTGGTGGTGGGAGTACATCTATCCGGAGCAGGACGGCATCTCCCAGCAGTTCTCCACCGCCAACGAGATGCACATCCCCGTCGACCGGCCGGTGCGCCTCAGCCTGCATACGGTCGAGCCCGGCCTGCCCGCCGGCCCCGAGGGGGAGCTGGCCCAGGGAGTGATCCACAGCTTCTGGGTGCCGAAGCTGGCCGGGAAGCAGGACGTGGTGCCCGGCCGGGTCAACAAGCTCACCATCGAGGCCGACAAACCGGGCCAGAGGTACCTGGGGCAGTGCGCCGAGTACTGCAACCTCTCCCACGCCAACATGCGCCTGGCCGTGAAGACCCACACGCCCGGCGACTTCGAGGACTGGGTGGCCTCCCAGCAGCGCCCGGTGGTCCAGCCGGCGTCGGGGGAGGCCGCCGACGGGTACAAGATCTTCACCGGCAAGGGTGGCTGCCTCGCCTGTCACAGCGTGACCGGCATCGAGGGGGCCGTCTCCCGGGTGGGGCCGAACCTCACCCACCTCAAGGCCCGCGACCGCTTCGCGGGCTATGTGTTCGACAATAACCGCGAGAACCTCCGGAAATGGGTCGACAACCCCTCGGCCATGAAGCCGATGCGCCCCGAAAAGGGCACGGGCATGCCCGACCAGGGACTGTCCCCGGAGGAGCTCGACCGGATCGTGGCGTTCCTGGAGACCCTGCAGTGACCCCCGGGGTTCGGGGTGGCCCCGAGACCAGAGGAGGACCCGCATGGCTGTGGCGGTAAGGGCTCCCGCCCGCCCCTTCGCCCGACCCCGGTCCCACACCGGGTTCATGAGCTGGATCTCGACCGTCGACCACAAGCGGATCGGGATCCTCTACGGGGTCACGGCCTTCCTGTTCTTCATCATCGGCGGCGTCGAGGCCCTCCTGGTCCGAGGCCAACTGGCCACGCCCAACGCCGACATGCTGACCGCCGACGAGTACAACCAGCTCTTCACCATGCACGGCACGACCATGGTGTTCCTGGTCATCATGCCGCTGGCCGCCGCCTTCGGTAACTACCTGGTACCCCTCCTGATCGGCGCCCGGGACGTCGCCTTCCCCCGCCTCAACGCCTTCGGGTACTGGGCCTTCCTCTCGGGCGGCCTGTTCCTCTACTTCAGCTTCCTCTTCGGCGGCGCCCCCGACGGAGGGTGGTTCGGCTACGCCCCCCAGACGACCCAGCCCTTCTCACCCGGCCACGGCATCGAATTCTGGCTGATCGGCCTGGTGATCACGGGCGTCGGCTCGCTGACGGCGGCCGTGAACTTCATCGTCACCACCCTCAACCTGCGCGCCCCGGGCATGACGCTCATGCGCATGCCCGTGTTCGTGTGGATGAACCTGGTGGTGAGCTTCCTGTTGCTCTTCGCCATGCCCATCATCACGGTGGCGCTCTTCCAGCTGTACTTCGACCGGAACTTCGGGGCGAACTTCTACAACGCCAACCTGGGCGGCGACCCCGTCCTGTGGCAGCACATGTTCTGGTTGTTCGGACATCCCGAGGTCTACATCCTCATCCTGCCGGCCATGGGGATCGTCTCGGAGATCCTCCCGGTGTTCTCCCGCAAGCCGCTCTTCGGCTATGCCGTGGTCGTCTTCTCCGGGATCGCCATCGGCTTCATGGGCTGGGGGGTCTGGGCCCACCACATGTTCGCCGTGGGCCTGGGGCCGGTGGCCAACTCCGCCTTCGCCGCCTCCACCATGTTCATCGCCGTGCCCACCGGCGTGAAGATCTTCAACTGGATCGCCACCACCTGGGGCGGCGACCTCCGGCTCAAGACCCCGATGTACTTCGCCCTGGGGTTCATCGCCATGTTCACCATCGGCGGGCTGTCCGGGGTGACCCATGCCATCGTCCCCCACGACTACCAGCAGACCGACACCTACTACATCGTGGCCCACTTCCACTACGTGCTCTTCGGCGGGGCCATCTTCGGGCTGTTCGGGGGCGCCTACTTCTGGTTCCCCAAGGTGACGGGCAAGCTGCTGCGGGAGGGCCTGGGGAAGCTCCACTTCTGGCTGATGTTCATCGGCTTCAACCTGACCTTCGGTCCGATGCACATCCTGGGACTCCAGGGCCAGCCCCGCCGGACCTACGTCTACGACGAGGGCATGGGCTGGGACACCTGGAACATGGTGGCGACCGTCGGCGCGATGATCATCGCCGCCTCGGTCCTGGTGTTCATCATCAACGTGTTCCGCACGCTGCGGTCGCCGGAGCTGGCCCCGGAGGATCCCTGGGACGCCCGGACGCTGGAGTGGTCCATCCCCTCGCCTCCGCCGGAGTACAACTTCGCCGAGATCCCCGTGGTCCACTCGGTGGACGACTTCTGGCACCGCAAGTACACCGAGGACGACGAGGGCCGCCTGGTGAAGCTGCCGTCGGGCGGCTCGGACGACGGGCCGTCGGCGGAGTCCGAGGCCCCCACCGGCGAGGCGGTTCCCGCCCCGGGGGCGGTGAGCACCGATACCGGGCCCGAGGAGCACCACGACGCCGGCGACCACGGCCACGGCGACGGGCACGGCATCCACATGCCGTCGCCGTCGTACTTCCCCGCCCTCGCCTCCATCGGGTTCCCGCTCCTCGGCTTCGGGGCCATCTACCACTGGGTGTGGGGTGCCCTGGGCGCGGTGTTCATCCTCGCCGGCGTCTTCGGGTGGGCCAGTGAGCCCTTGGCGGAGGAGGAGCACGGGTGACCCACGCCGCCCTCGCGCCCGCTCCCGCCCACGCTCCCGGCCACGGCGGCGCTCCCGGCGACCACGACTACACCGTCACCGGGATCAACTCCAAGAAGCTGGGGATGTGGGCGTTCCTGGCGTCGGAGTGCCTGTTCTTCGGGGCGCTGATCTCCACCTACCTGCTGTACCGGACCCGGGGTCCGGTGGGGCAGCGGCCCGGCGACGTCTACGACATCCCCTACACGTCGGTGAGCTCGTTCGTGCTGCTGATGAGCTCGCTGACCATGGTGCTGGCCCTGGCTGCCATCCAGCGGGGCGATCACCGGCGCTTGAGGATCTGGCTGCTGGCCACCGCCCTGCTGGGCACGGTGTTCATCGGCGGGCAGGTCTACGAGTTCACCGTGTTCGTGGAGAGGGGCCTCAACATCTCGTCGTCGGTGGCGGCCACCAGCTTCTTCGTCCTCACCGGCTTCCACGGCGTCCACGTCACCGTCGGGATCCTGTGGCTGCTGTCGCTCATCGGGATGTCCCTGCGGGGGCTGATACCCCAGGAACGCAACCTCGAGATCGAGATCGCCGGCCTGTACTGGCACTTCGTCGACGTGGTCTGGATCATCATCTTCACCGTCGTCTACCTCGTCCCCAACTAAGGAGC
>JBOGFE010000636.1:0-4867 GCA_050741935.1 Acidimicrobiia bacterium
GTCACCGGCGGCGCGATGCGCAGGCGGGCCCCTCCGCCCGCCCCGCCCGGGCCGCTCACGACGGGTCCACGGCCGGCACCCGGCGAGTGCGACGGTCCCGGCTGTGGGCCAGCACCTCGAGGACGACGGCGCAGATCACCGCCACCACGCCGGCGAAGGCCAGCCAGGGCAGGGGCCTGGGTCGCTCGGGCTTGGCCAGCGAGTTCCCGAGGGCCAGGTGCACCCTCCCCCGGGTCGGGGTGCGGGCCACGACCCGGGTGCCGGCGACGGCGGCCGAGCCACCGGGTTCGACCCGGATCCCCACCCGGTCCACCTCGATCCGGAGCCCGTCCAGCCTGGCCGACGCGCCCTTCCCCACCACGACGCCGTCGCGGGCGCGGCGCACCTCGACGCCCGACACGGACGCCGCCTGGCGGACCTCGATCCCGTTGTCGCCCCCGGCGACGGAGCCGTTTCGCAGCGTCGCTCCGGCAGCCTCGAATATCACCCCGGCCTGGGTGCTGTCCTCGATCTCGTTGTCCTCCAGCCGCAGCCCGGTGGCGTTGTCGTAGGCGTGGACGCCGATGTGGTTGCCCTCGATCCGGTTGCGCCGCACCAGGTTGCCCTGCCCCGGCTTGTTGGCCCGGACCCCGATCCGGTTGCCGGACACCACGTTGTCCTCCACGGTGTTGTGGGAAGAGCCGAGGAGGACGATCCCGTCGCCCTGGTTGTCCTCCACCCGGTTGCCCGTCACCAGGTTCCGGTCGGAGTTGGCGTCGAGGACGATCCCGTTGCCGCCGTTGTGGTGGGCGTGGTTGCCGGACAGCACCCCGTCGGTCACGTACTTGGAGAAGATGAAGCCGTGGCTGCCGTTGCCGAAGGCCTCGTTGGCCTCGGCCACCAGGCCGGTGGTGGCGTCGTGGGGGTCGAGGCCGTAGTACAGGTTGTCCCGGAAGACGTTGCGCCGGAACACGAGATCCTTCGCCTCGTAGGTGTAGACGGCGAAGAAGCAGTGGTGGAAGACGGAGTCGGTCACCTCGCCGGTGGCCCCCTCGAGCCGCCACGACACCCCGTAGGAGCCGACGTGGTCGGAGCCCAGGTAGGCCATCTCCGAGTGGGCGATGTCGAGGCGGGCCCCCGACTCGTAGAGCACGAAGGGCCGGATCGAGTCCTCCACGTTCTGCGACGGCCGGCGGGCGGCCAGGTCCCAGGAGGTGACCTTCACGCCTTCGAAGCGGGCCGTGGTGCCGGGTCCCTTCCCGCCGAGGAACACGCCCGGCGGATCGATGGCCAGGCGCAGCTCGGTGGTGCCGGGGGCGGCGAAGCGGACGTGGGTGCCGGGCGCCTGCACGAAGGCGGCCCGCAGCCCGAACACCCCCGGCGACACGGCGAAGATCCACGCCGGGTCGTCGACCGCCCGGGCCACCTCCTCGAAGGTCACCGGCCGGCCGCCGTCGAAGGGCAGCGTCCGGACCAGCTGCCCGCCCTGGACGAGCTCGATGGCCACGGGCGTCAGGCGGATCCCGAGGGACCGGGCATCGACGGCGGCGGGATGCTCCACCACCCGGAACGGCTCATGACGCCGCAGGTTCCGGTTGGGATCGCTGCCGGTGTAGAGCTCGTCGTCGGAGGGGCGCGGCTCCTCCCCCACCGGCCCGGCGTCGCCCGGCACCGGCAGGTCCCCCGCCTGCCCGGCGTTGACCGGCCGGGCCAGGATCAGGGCCAGGAGCATCCCGACTGTGGCCGCCCGGATCGGCGCGGACCTCATGCCACCCGCTCGCCGGTGCGGACCACCTCGCCGTCGACCACGGCCACCGACCGGGTCAACCACCGCTGGCGGCGGATGGTGCCCAGGGCGTAGAGCTTGACCGTGGCCATGGCGAAGGACAGGACGACGTAGGCGGGGACGAGGAGGATGGACTTCGGGTTGCGCCGCAGGTGGGGCAGGACCTTGGCCGACCGGCTGACCAGCCACCACAGGGCCAGGAGCAGCGCCACCGTCCAGTCGGCCCGGACGAGGGCCAGGACCATATAGGCGGGCGAGAGGAGCAGGGTGAAGCTGCTCACCGCCTTGTCCACCATGGAGAAGGCGAGGAACGGGTGGCGGAACACCCAACCCCGGCCCAGCGCCCGCAGGTCCGAGCGCCAGGTGTTGCGGGCCCAGCGCAAGCGCTGCTTGAAGAAGGTGCGGCCGTCGGAGGGGAAGGTCGACCACACCCGGGCCGAGCGCTGCATGTAGGTGGCCCAGCCCGCTTCCAGGATCAGCGTGGTGAGGCGCTTGTCGTCCCCCGAGTTGCAGGGCACGCCGAGGAAGGTCTCCTCCATGAACTCGGCCTCGTGGGCCAGGAGCAGGCCCCGGCGGTAGACGGCGGTCCGCCCCGACAGGCACGACACCGCCCGGCCCATCCGGGTCTGGGCCGCGTTCTCGTCGAAGTAGCGGTAGTCGAGGTACATGTCGGTGACGCGCTGCCACAGGCCGGCCGGCCGCCACACGTTCTGGCGGGTGCCGACCCCGCCCACCTGCGGGTCGGCGAAGGGCTCGCACACCCGGTGCGCCACATCGGGGGCCCACACCGTGTCCGAGTCCACCAGCGCCACCAGCGGCGTGGACGCCGCCCGCCACCCCGTGACCAGCGCCGGGCGCTTGCCCGGCGTGGTAGTGGTGATGACGGTGACCGGGGGCCGCCCGGAGTCGGCCCCCCGGGCCTGGTAGGCGGCCGCCACCTCCCGGCAGGCCCGGTCGGTGACGTCGATGACACAGACGACCTCGACGATGTCGTTGTCCAGCCAGGACTCCAGCGCGATCCGGAAGATCTCGGGGTCCTCCTGGTAGACGGGGACCACCACCGTGAGCGGCTCCCGGTGCTCGGACCGGAAGGGCAGGTAGAGCGTGGCCGGGAGCCGGCGGATCAGCCAGCAGATCCAGCGGGCCAGCCCGAGGAAGCCGAGCGGGATGTAGACCGAGAGGTCCATCCGGTCAGGTGCTCATGAGCTGGATCTCCAGCGGGTCCGTGGAGTTCCGGCGGCCGTTGCCGTTGCCATTTCCGTTGCCGTTGCCATTGCCGTTGCGCGCCGCGGCGAGGGCGACGAGGGCGTCGTTCGTCCGGACCACACCGTCGAGGACGGGCATCTCGAGGCCGATCTCGGCGGCGAAGCCCAGGAAGCCCCGCGTGTCCTTGGGCAGGCAGGCGCCCCCGAAGGGTTTGCCGCCCCTGATGCCGTACTCCGGGTTGATGGAACCCTCGGCCGAGGCGGCCACCGTGGCCGCCACCTGGTCGACGCCCACTCCGAGGAGCTGGCCGATCCTCCACATCTCGTTCCAGAAGCTGATCTTGGTGGCGTTGAACAGGTTGTGGGCGCACTTGACCATCTCCGCCTCCGCCGGGCTGGCGAAGGTGCGCATCTCGCCCCCGAAGCCGTCGTAGAGGGCGACGAGGCGCTCGACGGTCCGCCGGCTGCGGGAGCCGATCACCGTCATCCAGGGCATGAGGAAGTCCTCCCGGGCCGAGACCGCCCGGAGGAACTCGGGATTGGAGGCGAGGGCGAAGTGGTCACCGACCTTCCGGCCCGACGCCTGCTCGAGCAGGGGTTTCACCCGGTTCTCACAGGTCCCGGGCGGCACGGTGGAGCGCACCACCACCGTGTGGAAGGCGCCGGCCGACCGCAGCGCCTCGCCCACGCTGCGCACCCCCTCATCGAGGTACGACAGGTCGTAGCCCTGCGCCGTGGCCGGCGTGGGGAGGGTCAGGAAGATGAAGCCGGGTGGACCGGCGAGGTCGATCTCGCCGGAGGCGGCGAACCCCTCCCGGCGCAGATGCTCCACCCGGTCGCGGTTGATGTCGACGAAGGTGACCTGGTGACCGCAGTCGGCGAAGCCCTTGCCGGTGGCGGTACCGACCACGCCCGAACCGATGATGACGGTACGTCCCATTGTCTGTTACCCCCAGGGGTTCCCCAGCCGGCGTGACCCGCCCGGGAGCGGCGAACGCACCAGCGACGATTGTTGGTAGAGCAACTGGCGCTGCTGCTGACACAGGCGCGGGGAGGCGGTCATGTGGCGGCCCATCGCCGGCGCCACCAGGCCGAGTAGGCACCGCTGGCCACGAGAACGAGGACCGGGATGAGGCCGGCCAGGGCCCAGGGCGAAGGCCCGCCCGGGCCCGGCGCCTCGACCACGGCGACGGAGCGCACCGGGGCCGGCGCGGCCGTCCTCGGATGGGCGGGGACGGGCGGCCCGGCCCCGGCCGCCGCCACCTCGGCCGGCCCGTCGGAGAACTGGAATCCGGCGAGCACGTCCGGCCCCACGACCGGGAGGCCGGTGGTCGAGGTCGAAGGGGCCGGGCCCGACGGCGCCGTCATCCGGCGGACGATCTCGGGCAGGGGCGCGGCCGGCGGGCCGGCGGTGCCCGGCACCGGACTCCGGTGCCCGGGCGACGAGGTCGGAGGCCGGGTGGTGGGAGGGGGCCCGAAGGCGCCCGCGGAGGGCCGGTTCGGGGAGCCGGTCCGGGTGGTGGCCGTCAGGAGCCGGGTGGTCGTGGTCGTCAGCCGGGTGGTCGACGTCGCCGCCTTCGCCGGCTCGGTCGTGGTCGTCGTCGTCTCCCGGTTCCGCCGGCGGGTCGTGGACGTCGTCTCCTCGGCCTTCGCGGTGGTCGTCGTCGTATCCCGGTTCCGCCGGCGGGTTGTGGACGTCGTCTCCTTCTCCGTCGTCGTCGTGGGTTTCTCAGTCGTCGTGGGTTTCTCAGTCGTCGTGGTGTCCCGGTCCCGCGTCGTCGACGTCGTCTCCTTCCCCGTCGTCGTCGTCGGCTTCTCGGTCGTCGACGTGTCCCGGTCCCGCGTCGTCGACGTCGTCTCCTTCCCCGTCGTCGTCGTCGGCTTCTCGGTCGTCGAC
>JBOGFE010000637.1:0-6563 GCA_050741935.1 Acidimicrobiia bacterium
GGCCCGACCCGCTGGGCGGCGGGCGACCGGCCGGCATCCTGTCCACGTCCGACGAGCTGATCGTCGACCCGGCGGCGGTGGCGGCCCTGGCCGACGACCTCGACGCCGAGCTGGTCGTGGTCGGTCCCGAGGTGCCGCTGGTGGCGGGCGTCGTGGATGCCGTGGAAGCCCGGGGCCGTCTCGCCTTCGGGCCCCGGGCCGCCGCCGCCCGGCTGGAGGGGTCGAAGGCGTGGATGAAGGAGGTGCTGGCCGGGGCGGGGGTTCCCACCGCCCGCTACGGCACCTTCACCGACGAAGCCGGCGCCTTCGGGTTCCTCGAGACCCTGCCCGGCTTCTACGTGGTCAAGACCGACGGGCTGGCGGCCGGGAAGGGCGTGCTCGTCACCGAGTCCCTGGCCGAGGCGAAGGCGGCGGTCCGGGCCTACCTGTCGGGGGAGGCCTTCGGCGACGCCGGGCGGACGGTCGTCATCGAGGAGGGCCTCACCGGCCCGGAGCTGTCGCTCCTCGTCCTGTGCGACGGCCGGCCCGACGCCGCCACCCCCCTGGCCCCGGCCCAGGACTTCAAGCGCATCGGCGAGGGCGACACCGGGCCCAACACCGGGGGCATGGGCGCCTTTTCGCCGGTGCCCATCGTGGGCCCCGACCTGGTGGAGGAAGTGCTGGCCAAGGCGGTGCTGCCGACACTTCAAGCCCTCGAGAGCCGGGGCGCGCCCTACCGGGGGATCCTCTACGCCGGCCTCATGCTCACCCCCGAAGGACCCAAGACCCTGGAGTACAACGTGCGCTTCGGGGACCCGGAGTGCCAGGTGGTAATCCCCCGGCTGGCCGGCGACCTCGGCACCCACCTGCGGGAATCGGCCGAGGGCCGGCTCCGGACGCCGGTGGCCTGGCGGGACGAGGCCTGCGTGACCGTGGTGCTGGCCTCGGAGGGGTACCCGGCCTCGCCCCGGACCGGGGATGTCATCCTCGGTCTGGAAGCGGCCGGCGAGATGGAGGGGGTCACCGTTTTCCACGCTGGCACAAGACGCAATGAGGGAGGCGACGTCGTCACGAGCGGGGGGCGGGTCCTCAACGTCACTGCGGTGGGGTCTTCGCTGTCGGAGGCGCGTTCCCGGGCTTACGCGGCCGTCGAGCGCATCTCGTGGCCCGGGATGCAGTACCGGAGGGACATCGCGGCGAACTGTGCTTCGGCAGGGACCGTGGAGGGCCTTCCGGAAGCACAGAATGGTCGGGCGGACCAGTGATCCCCCGGTACTCGATCTCCCCGATGAAGGACCTCTTCACCGATGAGGCCAAGTTCGCGGCCTGGCTGGAGGTGGAGATTCTGGCCGTGGAGGCGTGGGCCGAGCTCGGGGTCGTCCCCGCCGCCGACGCCGCCGCCATCCGGGCGCGGGCCGGCTTCGACGTGGCCGAGATCGAGGCCCGGGAGCGGGTCACCAACCACGACGTGGCCGCCTTCGTCGACGTGGTGGCCGGCCGGGTGGGGGAGCCGGCGGGGAAGTGGGTCCACTACGGGCTCACGTCCTCGGACGTGGTCGACACCGCCCTGTCCCTCACCCTGACCCGGGCCGCCGACCTGCTGGTCGAGGCCGCCGCCCGGCTCGAGGAGGTCATCGCCAAGCGGGCCCGGGAGCTGCGCGACGTCCCCATGGTCGGCCGCACCCACGGCATCCACGCCGAACCCACCACGATGGGCGCCAAGCTCGCCCTGTGGGCCCTGCAGATGCGCCGGGAGCGGACCCGGCTGCGCCGGGCCCGGGCGGCGGTGGCCGTGGGCAAGCTGTCCGGGGCGGTGGGCACCTACTCCAACGTCGACCCCAGGGTGGAGGCGGCGGTGTGTGAGCGCCTCGGGCTCCGGGCCGTGCCCGCCACCCAGGTCCTGGCCCGCGACCGCCACGCCGAGTTCGCCTACGCCTGCGCCTCGGCCGCCGCCGCCGTGGAGGCCTTCGCCACCGAGATCCGCCACCTGCAGCGCACCGAGGTGGGAGAAGCGGCCGAGCCCTTCGCCACCGGCGCCCAGAAGGGGTCCTCGGCCATGCCCCACAAGCGCAACCCGGTGCGCTGCGAGCAGCTCAGCGGCCTGGCCCGGGTGGTGCGGGCCAACGTGGTCCCGGCCCTGGAGAACGTGGCCCTGTGGCACGAGCGGGACATCTCCCACTCGTCGGTGGAACGGGTCACGCTCCCCGACTCGGCCCTGCTCGCCTACTACCTGTTGGTGCGCTTCGCCGACATCGTGCAGGGCCTCGAGGTCTTCCCCGAGCGCATGCTGGAGAACCTGGAGCGGTCCTACGGGCTGGTGTTCTCCCAACCGGTGCTGCTGGCGCTGGTGGAGGCCGGCCTGTCCCGGGACGCCGCCTATCGCATCACCCAGCGGGCGGCCATGGCCGCCTGGGAGCAGCGCCGGCCCTTCCACGAGATCCTGCTCGCCGACCCCGAGGTGGCGGACCGGCTCTCCCCCGAGCGGCTGGCCGCCTGCTTCGACCTGAAAGCCGCCCTGGCCAACGCCGGGCGGGTCTTCGACGCACTCGACCAAGATGACGGGGACACATCGACCCCCGGAGATGAGGAGGACGGATAAGTGGGTTCCATCGCCCTGCCCAAGGTGCGTTCGGGCAAAGTGCGGGAGGTGTACGAAGTCTCGGACGACTCCCTGCTGATGGTGGCCTCCGACCGTATCTCGGCCTTCGATGTCGTCCTCGGCCAGCCCATCCCGGACAAGGGCCGGGTGCTCACCGGCCTGTCCACCTTCTGGTTCAACGCCACCGCCGACCTGGTGGAGAACCACCTGATCTCGGCCGACCCCACCGACCTGCCCTCCATGTGCGGGCCCGACGTGGCGGGGCGGGCCATGCTCGTGCGGGCGGCCCAGCCCGTCGAGATGGAGTGCGTGGTGCGGGGCTACCTGTTCGGGTCGGCCTGGAAGGAATACGACAAGTCGGGCACGGTCAACGGCGTCGCCCTGCCCGAGGGCCTGGTCGAGGCGGACCGGCTCGAGGAGCCGATCTTCACCCCCACCACCAAGGCCACTGAGGGCCACGACATGGCGCTCACCCCCGAGGCGGCCGTCGCCCTGGTGGGCCGGTCCCGCTACGACGAGCTGCGCGAGCTGTCCATCGCCCTGTACCGCTACGGCTCGGCCAACGCCGCCATGCGGGGCATCCTGCTGGCCGACACCAAGTTCGAGTTCGGCGAGGTGGACGGACGGTTGCTGCTCATCGACGAGGCCCTCACCCCGGACTCCTCCCGCTTCTGGCCCGCCGAGGACTGGGCGCCGGGCACGGCGCCGCCGTCCTTCGACAAGCAGTACGTGCGCCAGTACCTGCTCGACACCGGCTGGGACGGGACCCCGCCACCTCCGCCCCTGCCCGACGAGGTGGTGGAGGGCACGCGCTCCCGCTACATCGAGGCCTACGACCTGCTCACCGAGACCAGCTTCGACGACTGGTACGGAGGCGAAGGGGAATGAGCGAATACGAGGCCCGGATCGAGGTCGGACACCGACCCGGCATCCTCGACCCCCAGGGCGGCGTGATCGAACGGGCGCTGCCCGCCCTGGGGTACGCCAACGTGACCCAGGTGCGGGTGGGCAAGAGCATCCGCCTCCGGGTGGACGCCGACGACGAGGGCACGGCCCGCACCCAGGTCGAGGAGATGTGCACCCGCCTGCTGGCCAATCCGGTCATCGAGGACTTCAGCATCGAGCTCTTCCCGGTGAATCACGCATGAGCACCCGGGTCGGAGTGGTGTTGTTCCCGGGCACGAATTGTGAGCACGACGTGGTCTGGGCCATCAACGCCATCGGTGGGTCCGCCGAGCTCCTCTGGCATGCGGATCCCGACCTGCGGGGCGTCGATGCGGTGATCCTTCCCGGCGGATTTGCACATGGTGACTACCTGCGGACGGGTGCCATCGCCCGCTTCTCACCCGTGATGGACGCAGTGTCGGCTTTCGCCGCGGAGGGTGGTCCCGTGGTCGGTATCTGCAACGGCTTCCAGATCTTGACGGAGGCCGGCCTGTTGCCCGGCGCGCTGCAGAAGAACGCCGGGTTGAAGTTCCGGTGCGAGACGGTTGAGGTGCGGGTGGAGACGGCATCCAGCGCGCTCACCAGCTTGTGCGAGCCGGGCCAGATCCTCCGAATCCCCATCAACCACTTCGAGGGCAACTTCGTGTGCGAACCCGAGACCCTGGCCCGGCTCCGGGCCGAGGATCAAGTGGTGTTCCGCTACGTCGACAACCCAAATGGCAGCCTCGACGACATCGCCGGCATCCGCAACGAGGGGGGCAATGTGGTCGGGCTCATGCCCCACCCCGAACGGGCCACCGAGGAGGTCCTGGGCTCGGCCGAGGGCGCCGTCCTGCTCCGCTCGCTGCTGACCCGGGTGTCTCCCGGGGTCACCGTCGCCGCTGGTCGCCCGGGCCGCTGACGGTGGCCGACGCCAAGGCGGAGCTGCTCGACGCCCTGCGGGGGCACTCGTTGCGCACCGGCGAGTTCACCCTGGCCTCGGGCCGGACGTCCTCGTGGTACCTCGACGCCCGCCAGGTGACCTTCCGGGGCGACTGTGTGGAGATCGTGGGCCGGGCCGTGGTGGAAGCCGTGGCCGGGCTGGAGTTCGATGCCGCCGGCGGGCTCACCCTGGGGGCCGACCCGGTGGCCCTGGCCGTCGCCCTCGTCACCGGCCGGCGGGCCTTCGCCGTGCGCAAGGAAGCCAAGGGCCACGGGGCGGGAGGCCGCATGGCCGGAGCCGTCCGGCCCGGCGACCGCATCCTGGTGGTGGACGACGCCGTGACCACCGGAGGATCGACCCTCCAGGCGGTCGAGGCGATCGTCGCCTACGGCGGGGTGGTGGTGGGCGCCTCCTGCCTGCTCGACCGGGGCGGCGAGCTGGGGCCGGCACTGAACAGCCTCGGCATA
The DNA here is from genome assembly GCA_050741935.1 of Acidimicrobiia bacterium. Classification (GTDB taxonomy): domain Bacteria; phylum Actinomycetota; class Acidimicrobiia; order IMCC26256; family BP-133; genus CAWBJP01. The sequence goes on from JBOGFE010000637.1 coordinate 4,913, forward strand.
CCGTTCTTCCCGGTGCTCGGCGCCCCCGACCTCGGATTCGAGTTCGGGTCCTAGGCCCGGACTAAAGCGGCTCAGGCGCCGCGGGAAATGCCGGCCTTGCGCAGGACATCGGCGGGCACACCCAGGGCTCGCCATGCGGCGTGTGTGATGCCCTTCCGCTCCCCGTAGCTCTTGGCGGCGGTCATGAACCCTTTTTCCAGCTCCGTGAGGTCAGTTTTCGCCTTCAGGCTCTCGAGCTCGGTCTGGAGGTTCATCCGCTCCTGGATCAGATGCAACCGGGTGAGCGGGTCGGCTTCGGCCAGCTTCACGTCGATGACATCCAGGCGCCTCGTGATGGAATCGGTGGTGCGCTTGCGGCCGCGCTTGGGACGGTTCTTTTCCAGCGCCTCCAGGTAAAGCCGGACCCCCCGACCCTGCTCCCGACCCTCGGCGAGGGCGGCCTTGTGCTCATCGGACATCGGAGAACGCTTCCGCTTGGCTGGTGCCGCTGCAACCGCACGCTTTGCTGCCATCTCGACTCCCTTATGGGTTTATTCTTTCAGGTTTATAGCATATATTAATGGCGGCGGATAGGCTGCGGGCAAATGGAACCTACCCATCGCCTGCTGGGGCTGACCGACGCCGAGTTCGACGACATCGCGGCGTTGTTGGGCCGCCCACCGTCCGATCTGGAACTGGCCATGTACGCCGTGATGTGGTCGGAGCACTGCTCCTACAAGTCATCCCGGCGCCATCTCTCCCGTTTCCCCACCGAGGCGCCCTGGGTGCTGGTCGGCCCGGGTGAGGGTGCCGGCGTGGTGGACGTGGGCGAGGACCAGGCCGTGGCCATCCGGATCGAGAGCCACAATCACCCGTCGGCCGTCGAGCCCCATCAGGGGGCGGCGACCGGGGTGGGCGGCATCATCCGCGACGTCTTCTCCATGGGAGCCCGTCCTATCGCCCTCATGGACTCCCTCCGTTTCGGGCCGATTGGCCCAGAGTCCGGGGTGTCCCCGGAGTTAAGTATCAGGAACCGGTATCTGGTCGAGGGTGTGGTGTCGGGAATTTCCAGTTACGGCAACTCCGTCGGTGTCCCCACCGTGGGGGGCGAGATCGTCTTCGATCCCTGTTACTCGGCCAACCCATTGGTCAATGTGCTCTGCCTCGGGGTGCTGCCCACCTCCCGGCTGGTCCTGGCCCGAGCCGAGGGAGAGGGCAACCTGGCCGTCCTGCTCGGGGCGTCCACCGGCCGCGACGGCATCGGCGGGGCCAGCGTCCTGGCCTCGGCCGGGTTCGTGGAGGGCGAGGAGGACAAGCGCCCCTCGGTCCAGGTCGGGGACCCCTTCGAGGAGAAGAAGCTCATCGAGGCCTGCCTGGCCCTGCTGGATTCCGGCCTCGCCGTCGGGGTGCAGGACCTGGGCGCCGCCGGGCTGTCCTGCGCCGCCTCGGAGACGGCGGCCAAGGCCGGGGCGGGCATGGACGTCGACGTGGCCCGGGTCCCCCGGCGCGAGCCCGGGATGACGCCGGTGGAGGTGATGACCTCCGAGAGCCAGGAACGCATGCTGGCCATCGTGCGCCCCGACGACCTCGATGAGGTCCTGTCGCTGTGCCGGCGCTGGGAGATCCGCGCCACCGAGGTCGGCCGGGTGACGGGCACAGGCCGCTTCCGGGT
>JBOGFE010000638.1:0-2410 GCA_050741935.1 Acidimicrobiia bacterium
CCACCGGATGGACGCCACCTCGGCTGCGGGCTCGCACACGAGTACGAATACGAGTTCCAGGTGTGATAGGTGGCGTTCAAGATCCGGCCGCCCCCGAACGGTGTCAAGGGTCAGCGAGATCTGCGCGGTGGCGGCCACGAGAACTGCGCGGTGATGGCCACGAGTTCTGCGCGGTGACGGCCACCGGATCTGCAGTTGGGGGGTTGGTCAGGTCAGGGGCGTCACCCCCTTGCCGCTGGTGGCTTGGGCGAGGCGGATGCTGTCGCCTTGGGTGGCGCAGAGGTGGGCGTGGTGGAGGAGCCGGTCGACCGTGGCGGTGGCCAGTGTTTTGGGCATGATCTCGTCGAAGCCGGAGGGGTGAAGGTTCGAGCTGACGGCGATGGAGCGTTTCTCGTAGGCGGCGTCGACGAGGCGGTAGAGGCCTTCGGCGGCGTCGGGTCCGACGCTGAGCAGGCCGATGTCGTCGACCACGACCAGGTCCGCTTTGAGGATGCGGGTCATGGCCCGGGTCACGGTGTCGTCGGCCCGGTGGCGCCGCACGAGGACCCCGAGGGACTCGAGGGTGAACCAGGCCACTCGGCGGCCGGCGTGGACGGCGGCGTGACCGAGCGCTTCGAGGAACATGGTCTTGCCGGTCCCGGACGGGCCGCACACCACAAGGTTCTCTTTCCGGCCGATCCATTCCAGGGTGCGCAGCGCCTGCTGGGTGGGTTTGGGGATCGAGGACAGCTTGGGGTCCCACGCCTCGAAGGTCTTCCCGGCGGGGAACCCGGCGGCCGCCTGGCGGGTGGCGATCGAGGATCGTTCCCGGCCGGCGACCTCTTCGGCGAAGAGGACCCGGAGCACCTCGGCGGGTTCCCAACGCTGGGCCCGGGCGGTGGCGATCACCTCGGGAGCGGCCCGGCGGATGTGCGGCAGACGCATGCGCCGTAACAGTTCCTCGAGGTCGTCGGGCAGGGGCGGTGGTTGCGGAGCCCGGGTGGTCATTCGAGCGGGTCCGTGACCAGACCGGACGCCAGGCGCCGCATCCGGTTGGCCATGCTGGCCAGCTGCCAGATCACGTCATCGAGTTTCGGGCCCCGGGGCCAGGTGTGGTCCTGGTAGTCGCTGCGGGTGTCCCACCCGGTGTCGCGCAGCCATTCCTCGAGGTGGGCGCAGAGCCAGGACCACTCGTCGAGTTCCCAGGCGGCGACCCGCACGACGCGTTCGTAGTCGACCGAGGCGTTGTTCATCGGCCGAACTCCTTCCAGGGGGAGGTTCCGGGTTGGAGGCTGTGGCCCTCACTGGCCCGGATCGGCGGCCCCGCCGATTGGTGGTGGGCGATGATCGAGGCCAGGTCACCGTCGGCGAAGCGGCCGTGGACCGCGGCGTGGCCGAGCGCCCAGTTCACCGTCTCGGCCCCGGCCAGGCGGGCCAGGCTGACGGCGTGGGCCATCTTGGCCCGCACCCGGCTCACCCCGGCCGCTCCGGCCTCACCCAACCACAGGGCGGCGCCGTCCCCGATGGCCAGGAAGGCAGCTTCGGCGTCATTGGCGGCCACCGGGGTGCGGTTCAAGGGCCCTTCCGGCGCCGGGGGGAAATGCTCGTCGATGATGCTCGGGTTCCCCGGCGTGGTCTTGGGATGGCGGGCGACCTCGACCGGGCCGGCCACTCCGACGTGTGTGATCACGACCACCTCGCCGTGGAGGCGGACCCACACCGTCTCGCCCCGGAGCCGCCACGGGACCGAGTAGACGCAGTAGTCGTGTTGGATGGTGGGCTGGTCGAAGCCGACCACCCGCGTTTCCCCGAACGCCAACGTGTAGGGCGCTGCCGGGATCACGTGCAGCCGGGCGCGTTCCTCGATCAGCATCTCGGCCGGGACCCGCTGGGTGACCCGATGCACCCTGTTGTTCACCAGGTTGCAGAACGCTTCGCAGGCGTCTTCGAACGCCGTCCAGCTCTGATAGGCCGCAAGCAGGTTGGTGTCGGTGGGGACCAGGTCGGCTTTGGCGACCCGGACCGTTGCTTCCGACCCGCCCTTGGACGGGGCGTCGGCCGGGAGGCATGTCACCACCGTGAGGCCATAATGGTTCGCGGCCTTGACCATCGCCGGGTTGCGGATGGCGACCCGGGCGATGTGCTCGATGGTGACGGTCTTCTCGTTGTCGCTCAATCCATACGTCGGACAGCCCCCGAAGCGGCGCAGCGCCGTGTCGATGCACGCCACCACCGTCGGCAACGTCTTATCCCGGATGGGGAGCACCACCCGGAACCGGCACCAGGACAGCCAGGCGCAGAACAAGCACGACGACTCCCCGGCCACCACTGGCCCGTCGCCGAAGTCCCACTGGAACCACAGCCCTGGCTCGGGCACCCACGGTCGGTGCACCCGCCGGTGGCCGACCGCCCACGCCCGTCGGACCACCGC
>JBOGFE010000639.1:0-7281 GCA_050741935.1 Acidimicrobiia bacterium
GGCCAGAGCAGCGGCCAAGCAGGCGGCTGAGAGGTCCCGGGCGGCGGCCAAGAAGGCGGTGGAGAAGTCACGGCCGTACGTGGAGCCCGCGCTGGAGCGGGCCAAGCCCGCCATCGCCCGCGGGGCCGAGAAGGTCCGGGAGGCGGCCGGGAACGGCCACGTCCCCGCTTCGGTGGCGGAGCTGCGGATCGCCCTCGACGACGCCGTCGCCTCCGGGCGCAAGATAAGCCACGACAAGCCCCTCGTCACCCGCCTGATCTGAGCCCGGCATCTGAGCGGCGGCGGAGCGGGTCCGCCCCCGTACAATCTCCCGCCATGTTCATGGCTCTTCGCCTGGCGGCTCATCGCAGTGCGGCCGGGGGCCCCAGCCCCAGCCGCCAGTCCCTGCTGCGCAGGTCCATGTTCATGGCTCTTCGCCTGGCGGCGCATCCCTGATGTCCGCCGCCGACATGCCCAAGGCCTATGACCCGGCGCCGGCGGAAGCGCGCTGGTACTCGGCCTGGGAGGAGGCGGGCGCCTTCCGCCCCGAGGTGAACCCCGACGGCGAGCCGTTCTGCATCGTCATCCCGCCGCCCAACATCACCGGCTCGCTGCACATGGGCCACGCCTTCGAGCACTCCCTGATCGACGCCACCATCCGGCGCAAGCGGATGCAGGGCTTCGCCGCCCTGTGGCTGCCGGGCACCGACCACGCCGGCATCGCCACCCAGAACGTGGTCGAGCGGGATCTGGCCAAGGAGGGTTTCGACCGCCACGAGATCGGCCGCGACGAGTTCGTGGCCCGGGTGTGGCGGTGGAAGGAGACCTCCGGCGGGCAGATCACCTCCCAGATGCGCCGGATGGGCAGCTCCTGTGACTGGAGCCGGGAACGCTTCACCATGGACGAGGGCTGCTCCCGGGCGGTGCGGGTGGTGTTCGTGCGCCTCTACGAAGAGGGGCTCGTCTACCGGGCCAACCGCATCATCAACTGGTGCCCGCGCTGCCACACCGCCCTGTCCGACATCGAGGTCGAGCACGACGAGACCGAAGGCGAGCTGGTCCACATCCGGTACCCGTTCAAGGACGGCGGCGGGTTCATCACCGTGGCCACCACCCGGGCGGAGACGATGCTGGGCGACACCGCCGTGGCCGTGCATCCCACCGACGCCCGCTACGCCGACGCCGTGGGCCGCACCCTGGTGCTGCCCCTGGTGGGCCGGGAGATCCCGGTGGTGGCCGACGAGGTCGTGGACCCCGACTTCGGCACCGGGGCGGTCAAGGTCACCCCGGCGCACGATCCCAACGACTTCGAGATCGCCGGCCGTCACAACCTCCCTCCCGTCGACATCTTCACCGACTCGGCGGTGGTCAACGACAACGGCGGGCGCTTCGCCGGGCTGGCCCGCTACGCGGCCCGGGAGGCGGTCAAGTCCGCGCTGGCCGAGGAGGGCGTCCTCGACCGGGTCGAGGCCCACCACCACGCCATCGGCCACTGCTACCGCTGCCACACGGTGGTGGAGCCCCGCCTGTCCCTGCAGTGGTTCGTGAAGTCCCGTCCACTGGCCCTGCCCGCCATCGAGGCGGTCAAGGAGGACCGCACCGAGTTCGTCCCCGAACGCTGGGAGACCCTGTACTTCAACTGGATGGAGAATCTGCGGGACTGGTGCGTGTCCCGCCAGATCTGGTGGGGGCACCGCATCCCCGCCTGGTACTGCCGGGACTGCGGGACGGTCATCGTGTCGGTGGACGACCCCACCACCTGCCACGGCTGCGCCTCTTCCGACCTGGCCCAGGACGAGGACGTGCTCGACACCTGGTTCTCGTCCGCCCTGTGGCCCTTCACCACCCTGGGCTGGCCCGACCAGACCCCCGACCTGGCCCGCTACTACCCCAACGCCATGCTGCACACGGGCTTCGACATCATCTACTTCTGGGTGGCCCGGATGATGCAGATGGGACTGCACTTCATGGGCGACGTGCCCTTCCGGGAGGTGGCCATCCACGGCCTGGTCCGGGACGCCGAGGGCCGGAAGATGTCCAAGAGCTACGGCAACGTGATCGACCCCCTGGAGCTGGCCGGCCGCTACGGCGCCGACGCCCTGCGCTTCGCCATGGTGCGGGCCGCCAGCCCGGGCCACGACGTGCCCCTGGCCGAGGAGTGGGTCCAGGGCGGGCGCAACTTCGTCAACAAGCTGTGGAACGCGGCCCGGTTCGTGGCCCTCAACCTCGACGGGACGCCACTCGCCACCGACGGCGAGGCGCCGTCCGCCGGTGGGCTGCCCCTCCCCGAACGGTGGATCCTCTCCCGGCTGGCCCAGGTGACGGCGGCGGTGGACGAGGGCTTCGAGCGCTACGACTTCGCCGAGGGCGTCCAGAAGCTCCAGAGCTTCGTGTGGAGCGAGTTCTGCGACTGGTACGTGGAGCTGGCCAAGCGGCCCCTGGCCGCCGGGGGCGACGAGCGGGCCCGGGTCCAGCAGGTGCTGGGTGGCGTGCTCTCGGGCATCCTCCGCCTCCTCCACCCGGCCATCCCCTTCGTCACCGAGGAGCTGTGGTCCCGTCTCGGGGGCGACGGGCTCCTGGCCACGGCCCGGTGGCCGGTGGCCGACCCGGCCCGGGTCGACGAGGAGGCCGACGCCTCCATGAGCGCCGTCATCGACATCGTCTCCGCCATCCGCCGGTTCCGTTCCGAGCACCAGGTGGCCCCATCCAAGAAGCTGGCCGCCTTCGTGGTGCCGGCCGGTCCCGAGCAGGGCCAGGCACTGGCCGCGCTGGCCACCGAGCTGTCGGCGCTGGCCGGCCTGGAGGCTCTGGAGCTCGTCGAGGCCCGTTCCCCCCAGCCCGGCGAGCAGCGGCTGGTGGCGGCGGGAGCGACCATCGCCCTGCCCCTGTCCGGCGTCATCGACGTGGCCTCGGCCCTGGCCGACCTCGACCGCCAGATCGACAGGTACGCCAAGGACCTGGCCAAGATCGACGCCAAGCTGGACGACCCGGCGTTCTGTGCCAAGGCACCCGAGCCCGTCGTGGAGGACATGCGCCGGCGCCAGGGCGCCACCCGGGAGGCCATGGCCGCCCTCCGGGCCCAGCGGGATCAGCTGGCCGGCGGCTGAGCCCCGGCCGGCGGCGGGGGCGGCGGCGGGTTGAGCCGGACCCGCTCGTCGATGCGATGGGGTACGAAGCCCCAGACCGAGCCCAGGCGGCCGGGCTCGAAGTCGGGGGTTGTCCGCTTCCGGTAGTCGAGGGCGAGGACGTCTCCCGGGTCCTGCCCCTGCTGGAGGGCCAGGCACGGAGCCCGGTAGTCGCACGGCGGGCACCGACGGGCGGACGGGTTCGGGTAGCAGACGACGTCGGGCTGGGACATCTGCATCACCTGGGCCGCGAGCCGCTCGCCCACGCTGTCGATCTCGGGACGTCCCCGGCGGATGGTGGAGCGCCGGAAGCGGGGTGTCGCCACCTGCCGGATCCGTTTGCGGGTGGACGGGTCCGGATCGGCCTCGAAGGGGCCTTCCAGGCGCAGCTCGTTGTGGATCGTCCCCCGGGCGTGGGCCAGGAAATGGTGCTCCCAGGCCCAGGTCCGGTTGAGCAGCTGCTCGTCGAGGAGCAGCAGATCCACCTCCCTCCAGGGCCCGACGACCAGGCGGTGGTCCATGACCCAGTTCCGCCCGGCGTTGTCGACCATGGCCAGATCGACCCGCACCCGGTAGTCGACGCCCTGGCCCGCCGGGGTGAGGAGGCCGAGGTCGGGCTGGCGGGGATCGATCACCGGTACGTCGAACAGTGCCTCCACCGACAGGGGAGTCAGCTGCCCGTCCTGTTCCGGGGCCCAGTCGTAGTAGTCCTCGAGGAGCGCCTGCCCGGCGGCCAGGGTGGTCTCGTAGTCCCGCTCCTGTTCCGGGCTGAGGCCGTGGGCGGTCTCGTAGGCGTCCCGCTGGCGGACCATCGCCTTGACGAACCCGGCGGTGGCCAGGGGCCGGACGATGGCGCGGCTCCAGCTCCACATGCCGGGGAAGTAGTAGACGGCCATGGCGTCGCGCAGGGCATCGCCGGGACTGAACGGCCGGGAGGGAGCCGCCGGCTCCCAGTTCTGGCGCTCCCGGGCCCCCAGGTCCCACGCCCGCCGGCAGCCGGTGAACAGGTCCCGCTCCCAGGGCCGGAGAATCCACTTCGTGGCTGCCACCACCCCCCAGCTTATTGTCGGGGCTGATGCTCGACCTCTCGCTCGGCGATGCCCTGGCCTGGCTCGACGCCCACACCAACCTGGAGCGGGGCGGTTCCCCCCGCCCGCCGACGCTCGACCGGATGCGACCGCTGGTGGAGCTGCTGGGCAGCCCGCAGGCCGACTACCAGGTCGTCCACGTCACCGGCACCAACGGCAAGACCACCACCACCAACCTGGTGGCCTCCCTGCTGGCCGCCCAGGGACTGTCGGTCGGGGCGTACACCAGCCCGCACCTGGAGGTCGTCAACGAGCGGATCGCCTGGGCCCGGGGGCCCTCTCCCGGCGGGCCGCCGGAGCCCATCGCCGATGCCGCCCTGGCCGAGGCCCTGACGGCGGTGGCCGCCGTGGAGGGGCTGGTGCCCGAGCCGCCCTCCTACTTCGAGATCCTCACCGCCGCCGCCTACCGGTTCTTCGCCGACTCCGCCGTCGACGTGGCCGTGGTCGAGGTCGGGTTGGGCGGCACCTGGGATGCCACCAACGTGGCCGACGGGGTCGTGGCCGTGATCACCAACGTGAGCCTCGACCACACCGAGTACCTCGGCCCCACCCGGGCCGACATCGCCGCCGAGAAGGCCGGCATCGTGAAGCCGGGGGCGACCCTCGTCCTGGGAGAGGACGACCCCCACCTCGAGCCGCTGTTCCTCGACCGGTCACCGGGCCGGGTGCTGCGCCGGGGCGAGGACTTCGCCGCCTCGGAGATCCGTCTCGCCCTCGGCGGCCATCTGGTCGACCTGCGCACCCCGGGCCGGGACTACCCCGGCATCTACCTCCCCATCCACGGCGCCTTCCAGGTCGACAACGCCGCCCTCGCCCTGGCGGCCGCCGAGGCCTTCTTCGACGGGCCGCTCGACCGCGAAGTGGTGGCCGAGGCCTTCGCCGCCTTCCGGTCCCCGGGGCGCCTGGAGGTGGTGGCGCACTCGCCCCTCGTCATCCTGGACGGCGCCCACAACGTGGCCGGAGCCGAGGCGATGGTGGCTGCGCTGTCGGAGGAGTTCACCGCCGCCCCCCGCATCCTCGTCGTCGGCCTCCTGCGGGAGAAGGACCCGGCCCTCATGCTCGCCGCCCTCGGCGCCGACTCCGCCCAGCGCCTCATCGTGGCCCCGCCGCCCACCCCCCGGGCCCTCGACCCCGGCGAGGTGGCCGCCGTCGCCCGCGACGAGCTGGGGATCACCGGGGTGGAGGTGGCGCCCAGCGTCACCGAGGCGTTGCGGTGGGCGGTGGAAGGTGCCGGCCCCGACGACCAGGTGGTGGTGACCGGTTCCCTCTACGCCGTGGGCGAGGCCCGGGCCTCCCTCAAGTAGCAGGTAGGGTCCTGTGACCACTGCTCTTCGCCTGGCGGCTCATCGCGATGCGGCCGGGGGCCCCAGCCCCAGCCGCCAGGCCCTCCTCCGGAGGTCCTGACCAATGAGCGATCGAACTCTCGTCCTGTGCAAGCCCGACGCGGTGGAGCGGCGCGTCGTCGGGGAGATCATCTCCCGTTTCGAGCGCAAGGGCCTGCGGGTCGCCGAGATGCGGATGATGACCATCGACGAGGACCTCGCCGGCCGCCACTACGCGGAGCACGTCGAGAAGCCCTTCTTCAAGGACCTGGTGACCTTCATCACCCGGGGCCCGGTCGTGGCCATGATCGTGGAGGGCCCGGAGGCGCCGGCGGTGGTCCGCACCCTGATGGGGACGACCAACCCCCGCCAGGCGGCCCCCGGCACCATCCGGGGCGACCTCGCCATCGAGCTGACCGAGAACCTGGTGCACGGCTCGGACTCTCCCGAGTCGGCGGCCCGGGAGATCGCCCTCTTCTTCCCTTCCTAGACGCGCAAATCCCAAGCGTGTAATCTCAGCCCTGTCATTCGGGTGCCGGCCGTCGGGCGGAGGGCGGGCTGATCAAGACGCGAGCATTGGGTGGGCGCGATCTCGCCGTCGATCTGGGGACGGCGACGACGACGATCTACGTCCGGGGTCGCGGCATCGTGCTCGAGGAGCCGTCGCTGGTGGCGGTGGCCGCCTCCGACCGCCGTCCCCTGGCGATGGGCGCCGAAGCCAAGCGGATGCAGGGGCGGACGCCGGCCCACATCGAGGTGGTGAGCCCCCTTCAGGCCGGTGTGATCGCCGACCTCGAGGTGTGCGAGCGGATGCTGCGCCACTTCGTGGAGCTGGTCAACCCCCGGCGACTCAGCCGGTTCCGCATGCTGGTCTGCGTCCCGTCCGGCATCACCGCGGTGGAGCAACGGGCGGTGCAGGAGGCGGCCGAATCGGCGGGCGCCCGCCGGCCGGTCCACCTGGTGGAGGAGCCCATGGCCGCCGCCATCGGGGTGGGCCTGCCGGTGCACGAGGCCGCCGGGAGCATGGTCGTGGTGGTGGGCGGGGGCCGGACCGAGGTGGCGGTGATCTCCCTCGGCGGCATCGTCGCCAGCCAGTCGCTGCGCCTGGGCGGGGTCGACCTCGACGAGGCCATCGTCGGCTGGGTGAAGAAGCACCACGGCGTGGTGCTGGGGGAGCGGACGGCCGAGGACATCAAGCTGGTCCTCGGCAACGCCTATCCCCCGGAGGCCGAGGCGGCGGCCGAGGTCACCGGGCGGGACCTGATCAGCGGGCTGCCCCGGACGGTGGTGACCTCGACCGAGGAGATCCGCGAGGCGCTCGAGGAGCCGGTGGCGGCCGTCGTCGACGCCGTCAAGGCCACCCTCGACCACACACCTCCCGATCTCGCCGCCGACATCCTCGACCGGGGGGTCTCCCTCACCGGCGGCGGCGCCCTCCTGGCCGGGCTCGACCAGCGCCTGGCCGACGAGACGGGCATGCCGGTGGTCATCTCCGGCAACCCGTGCCACTCCGTGGCCCGGGGCGCGGGCCACTGCCTGGAACGCCTCGACGAGTGCTCCGGGGTGTTCGTGGGGGCCCGCTCGGCGTGAGGGCGAAGTCGGGGGGCCGCATCACCTCGCTGCTCATCGCCCTGTCCCTCACGCTGGCCGTCGCCGACCAGGCCGGTGTGGCCCGGGAGGCGGTCGAGAGCCTGCGGGCCGGCATCCGGGGTGGGCTCGGCCGGCTGGACGGCGCGGTGGCCCGGCCGCTGGCGGCCGTCGCCGGTG
>JBOGFE010000640.1:0-3976 GCA_050741935.1 Acidimicrobiia bacterium
GGTCGACCCCGAGGGGCGGGTCCGGGGCTACCTGGCCGACGACGCCAGCGTCCGTCAGGAAGCCGGGGCGACGGCCGCCTCCTTCCGGCTCCGGCCCGGGGCCCGCTGGAGCGACGGCACCGAGATCTCGGCCGCCGACGTGCGCTTCACGCTCGACACGATCCGTTCCGGCGCCTGGCCGGGGCCGGTGGCCGGCTACGACCGGGTGACGGCGGTGGAGGGCGAGGGCCCGTCGGTGCGCCTCGTCTTCGACGGCCCGTTCCCGGGCTGGAAGCGGCTCTTCTCGGGCTCGGACTTCGTCCTCCCGGCTCACCGGCTGACGGGCCAGGACCTGGCCCGCGTCTGGAAGGACGGGCCGGATGTCGCCGGCGGTCCGTTCCGCCTCGGGCCGCTCACGCCCGGTCTGGACGTGGTCCTGCAGCGCAACGACGCCTGGTGGGGCGACGGCCCCCGGGTGGAGATGCTGCGGGTCCTGGTTGTGCCCGACGTGCGCACCATGGAGCAGCTGCTGGCCAAGGGGGAGCTGGACGTGGCCTGGCCGCCGGCCTCCGTCAACCGGGTGGGGCGCTTCCGGGCCCTGGACGGCGTGGAGGTGTCGGTGGCCGATCCCGGGGGCCGGCTGGCGGCGCTGGTGGCCAACACCGAGACGGTGGCCCTCGACCGCCGGCGGGCCATGCTCGCCCTGCCCGACCGGGACCGGTTCGTGGAGGCCCTCCTCGACGGGGAGGCGGCGCCGGCGGGCACGCTCCGGGGCGTGGGCGGGGGCGACGAGGACCGCTGGGCCGTCCACGTCGCCGATCCCGACGCCCCCGGTCTGGAGCGGGGTGAGGACGACGTCCTGGTGGCGGCCCAGGAGGAGCCCATGGCCCCGCTGCTGGGCCGCATCCTGGAATCGGCCACCCGCCGGCGGGAGTCCACCCTGGAGCTGAAGTTCGCCGACGCCCCGGTGGTGGACGGCACCTGGCTGCCCGAGGGCCGCTTCGACTTCGCCCTGGTCGACCTGGCGGCGTGGCCCGAGCCGTGCTGGCGGTGCTGGTTCTCGGGCGAGAGCCGGGAGCGGGGCAACATCTCCCGGGTCGCCGGCCTCGACGAACTGGCCGCCGCCGCCGAGCGGGGGGAGCCCCAGGCGGTCTTCGACCTGGAGCGCCGGGTGAAGGACGAAGCCGTCCTGCTGCCCCTGTGGCGCCCGGCCGCCGTCCTCGCCGGCCGCGACGTCGACGGCCTGGCCGCCAACTCGTGGTCGGTCGGCCCGTTCTGGGGCGCGGAGGACTGGACGCCGGCGGGCTGAGAACAGCGGCCTCCGCTAGGCTGGCGCCCCACAAGCGGAAGTGGCGGAATCAGGCAGACGCGCTAGCTTGAGGTGCTAGTGCCCTTAGGGGCGTGGGGGTTCAAATCCCCCCTTCCGCACGCACAGCCGGTCCTTTTCCTTCGTCTGCTCTTCCTGGTGCGCGTCAGCCGGCCAGGCCGGCCAGGATCACCATGAGCCCGATCGCCGCCAGGGCCACGGAGCCGGCGTAGCGGGCGACGTAGGTCCAGCTACGGGCCGCCCGGCCGTCGCCGGCGGTGACCGTCTGCAGCTCGATCATGGGTCCGGGCGCCCGGCGGTACCAGCCGTGGGCCACGACCTCCTGGCCCATGAACTGCTCGGCCCGGAAGAGGGCGAACAGGCTGGCCAGGAAGGGCAGGGGCTGGCGGTAGGCCAGGGGCACGAATCCGGATGCATCCTGGACGACGAGGTCGGGGGAGAGGCGGTAGCCCGGGAACCCGCGACCGATGATCTGGCCCTTCACCGTGACGGGGATCCCGGCCATGGGCCCGGCGTCGAGCCGGTCGAGCAGGGAGGCGAGCTCGTCCACCGGCTGGTGGCCGGAGGGGAAGCGCAGCTGCTGCTTGACCAGGAACAGGACGCCGGCGGCCGTCAGGGCGAAGCCGATCGACACCAGCGAGCCGGTGAAGGCGCCGAAGAACAGGAAGGGCACGACCACGGCGTAGGGGGCGACCCCGATGGCCAGCTCCCGCGCGAAGCGGACGCGGGCGTCCGCCACCTGATGAACGGCGACCGCGTCGCCGGCCATGGCCCGGAGCACCCCGAAGCGCACCGGTGCCCCCGGCAGGCCCGACTCCTCCAGGGCCTTGATCCGGTTCACCACCAGCGGGTGCGAGGACAGCTTCTCGAGCACCTTCGCCCAGGGGTTGACGGTGTCCCAGCGCATGGCGGCCACCGCCCGTTCCGGGTCGATCCCGGAGGCGAAGGCCGCGGCCATGGCCTCGGCCGCCTTGGGCTCGAAGATGCCCATGGCCCGCATGGACTGCGCCCGCCGGGTCCGGGCGTCGAGCGCCCGGGCCGCCTGGGCGCCGGCCTTGCCCGAGGCCACCATCGCCGCCGCCCGCTCCTTGTGCTCGGCGGAGACCCGGCCCATCCCGTAGGCGATCTTGACCAGGGCGGAGGCGAGGGCGTCGCCGTTTCCGGTGCACTGGCACGACCAGTGGTCGGCGGCGTACTCCCGGGCCCGCGACAGCCCGAGGACGACGAACTGGGAGATGGTGTAGGCCACGTAGGCCCCGATGGCGACCGGGCGGGCCTCCTTCTCGTTGCGGGTCACGATGTAGAGCAGGTAGAGCATCATGGGGATGACGGCGGCCACCGTCATGACGGCGAAATCCCAGTGCTTGATGTGGCCGACCTCGTGGGCCACCACGGCGTCGAGCTCGGACTCGTCGAGGCGCTCGATGAGCCCCCGGGTCAGGTACATGCGAGCGTCGCCGGGGTTGTGGCCGAAGGTGAAGGCGTTGGGAGTGCCGTCGTCGACGATGCCCAACTTGACCAGGGGCACGCCGGCGTCGCGGCAGCGGCGGGCCACGATCTCCGACACCGGGTGCTCGAGGGAGTAACGCTCGCCGTCGTGGCCGACGATCACGGCGGGGACGAGCCACTCGATGACCCACGGGTTGATGGCGAACTGGACGGCGAGGACACCCACGGCGAAGGCCACCGGGAACCACAGCGGGGCGTCCACGTAGGCCACAGCCAGGAAGCCGACCGCCATCAGCAGGCCGGCCAGGGTGCCCATCATGGGCAGCGAGCGGCGCAATACGAAATTCACGGCGTCTCCTTTACGCCCGGCCGGGGCCGGTGTAGCAGGCCTCCACCAACGGTTCCTCGCGCTGTTCCATCTCCCCGTTGGACAGGCCGTCGAAGGGCGCGAAGTCAGCCCTGATCCCGTCGTCGAACCAGACCACGACACCGGCCGCCCCCTCCAGGGAGGGATCGAGGACGGCGGCCTGGACGAAGCGGTCGCGGTTGTTCTGGAACCAGGCGACGCTGTCCTGGAAGGCGACGAAGTCGTCGGGGTTGCTGTCGAGCCGGTTCAAGATGTCCCGGTACTCGGCGCACGCCCCGGCCACCATGTGGCGGGCGGGGGAGGCGATGTCGCTCTCGCGGCCGGACCACTCGGTGATGCCACTGAAGATGGCGCCCCCGGCGACGATGGCCACGACCAGCAGGGTCCGGTTGAGCTTGCGAGGGGCCCGCCGGGCCCGCTCGGGCAGGGCATGGAAGAAGTCTGCGGGAAGGGGTTGGCCGGGGAACTCTGCCTCGTCACGGTCCAGGACGCCGACGGCGGCCGGAGCGGGCGGAAGCGGTGCCGGGCGCAGGGCGTCGGTGGGGGGGCCCGAGCCCTGGTACAGGGCGAAGTCCGGCGCCGGGGCCGCGGGCGGGGGCGGCGGCGGCTCGTAGTTGAACAGGGCAGGCGGAGGTGGCGGCGGGGGCGGCGGCGGCTCGTAGTCGAACAGGTCAGGCGGAGGCGGCGGAGGCGGCGGTGCGTACGGCGGCTCGATGTCGGCCGGGGCAGGCGGCGGCTCGTAGGCCTCGTAGTCGGCCGGCGGCGGCGGCTCGTACTCGGCCGGGGGCGGCGGCGGCGGTGCGTACGGCTGGTAGGGCGTGTATGCCTGCGCCGGCGGGGCGGTGGCCACCGCT
>JBOGFE010000641.1:0-6359 GCA_050741935.1 Acidimicrobiia bacterium
CGCCCAGGCCGGCGTCGCCCAGGCCGGCGTCGCCCAGGCCGGCGTCGATGGCCTCGGCCAGGAGCTCGGCGTCCCGGAAGGCGCCGGCGATGCCCTGGGCCAGCAGCGGGTCCCGCGACGAGCCGGCGTCGCCCACCAGCGCCCACCCGGGGCCGTGGGCCTGGCGGAAGAAGTTCGGGAGGTCCGACGTGCCCACCAGGGGCCGCACCCGGGTGCCGGCCGCCATCCGGGCGGCCAGGCCGGGCGCGAGGCCGGCGACCGTCCGGACGAAGTTGGCCTCGGCGTCGGCCCGGAAGGCGGCGGTCTCGGCCGCCGGCCACGCCACCGACACACAGCTGAGGCCGTCGTTGGTGGGGAAGGCGGACACGGCCCGCCGGCCGGCGACGTGGAGCTCGGAGCCGTCCAGGGCCATGCCGCTCCAGTAGGCGTAGCAGCACCACGTGAGCGGGGGGCGCTCCTCGTAGCGGCGGGCCCCGACCGTCTCGGCCACCAGGGAGTGCAGCCCGTCGGCCCCAACCACCAGCCGGGCCCGCTCCACCAGGGGGCGCCCGCCGGCGCCCCGACCCCGGACGCCCGTCACCCGCTCCCCCTCGAAGAGGAGCTCGCCGACCACGAAGCCCTCCCGCAGCTCGGCCCCCGCCTCGACGGCGGCGTCGACCAGGATCGTGTCGAGCACGGTGCGGCGGACGCAGTACTGGTGGGCCACGCCGTCGACGGGAGGCGGCGACCCGGTCAGCAGGGCGTCACCGAGGCGGACCGTCATCCGCTCGATGGGCGGGCATCCCGACGTCGCCACCCGCTTGGCCAGGCCCCACCGGTCGAGGCGGGCGACACCGGGGATGGTGACGAGATGGGTCGAGACCGTGTCGGAGGGGAAGCTGGCCCGGTCGCACAGCAGGACCCGGTAGCCCAGCTGGGCCAGCAGCATGGCCGCCGGCGAGCCGGCGCAGCGGGCCCCCACCACGATCACGTCGTACACGCGGGCGTCCTCCTCGGACGTCGACAGAGCCGGGGTCTCCCGGGAGCCAAGCATCCGCCGCCGGGCCTGCGGGGGCCTTACCGGCGCCTTACCGGCACCTCACCGGGGCCCCGCCGGGGGGTGACGCCGGGGGAACGCCGACTTACGCTCGGGGCCGGCGGCGTGGTCGCCGCCCCGGGACTGCGGGGTGTTTCCCGGGGGAGCAGGTCACCGGAAGGGAGAGCCGGTGGAGTTCCGGGTCCTGGGCCCGCTCGAGGTCGTCCGCCACGGGGAGGCGGTCTCCGTGGGGCGCAGCCGCGAGCGGGCCGTGCTCACCCGGCTGCTCCTGTCGGCCAACCAGGTGGTGTCGCTGGAGAGCCTGGTCGACGACCTCTGGAACGGTGAGCCCCCCGAAGGTGCCCCCCAGGCGCTGTGGGTCTACCTGTCCCGCCTGCGCAAGGCCCTGCGTGACCACGGCAGCGACGAGGTGCTCGTCACCCGCCCCCCGGGCTACGTCCTGGTGGTCCCGCCCGAGGCCGTGGATGCCCACCGCTTCGAGAGCCTGGTCGGCGCGGCCCGGAAGGCGGCCGCCGACGACGACCACGACACGGCGGCCGCCACGCTGCGGGAAGCCCTGGCCCTGTGGCGGGGGCCGGCGCTGGCCGACGTGGCCGACGCCCCCTTCGCCCGGGCCGAAGCCGCCCGCCTGGAGGAGGCCCGCCTGGCCGCCCTGGAGGAGCGCATCGACGCCGACCTGGCCTGCGGCCGTCACGGTGACCTCGTGGGGGAGCTGGCCGGGCTCACCCGGGAGCACCCCCTGCGGGAGCGGCTGTGGGGCCAGCGGATGACCGCCCTGTACCGGGCCGGCCGCCAGTCCGAGGCCCTGCGGGCCTACCAGGACCTGCGGCGCCACCTGGGCGAGGAGCTCGGCATCGAGCCGGCCGAGGACCTGCGCCGCCTGGAGGGTGCCATCCTGCGCCACGAGCCCCACCTGGAGTGGCGACCGGCGGCCGGCGCCCGGGGGACGGCCGGCGGGCAACGGCCGGCGCCGGAGGCCTCGCCCGGGGTGGTGGCCTTCGTGTTCACCGATCTGGTCGGCTCCACCGAGCTGCTGTCCCAGCTGGGCGAGGACGCCGCCGACGCCCTCCGCCGCCGGCACTTCTCCCTGTTGCGCCAGGCCCTGGCCGCCCATGGCGGCACCGAGGTCAAGAGCCTGGGCGACGGGCTCATGGCCGCCTTCACCAGCCCGGCCGCCGCCGTGCGGTGCGGGGTCGCCATCCAGCGGGCCATGGCGGGCGACGACGGCAGCGGCGGAGGAGGCCCGCGGCCCGAGGTCAGGGTGGGGGTCCATGCCGGGGAGCCCATCGGCGACGAGGACGACTACTTCGGCACGCCGGTGGTGGTGGCCCAGCGGCTGTGCGACCGGGCCCGGGGCGGGCAGATCCTGGCCTCGGCGCTCGTCCAGGGCCTGGTCGGCAACCGGGACGACTGCTCGTTCCACCTCCTCGGTGGCCTGACCCTCAAGGGCCTGGCCGAGCCGGTGGCCGCCTGCGAGGTGCTCTGGGAGGACCAGGCCGACGTGGCCGTGCCCCTGCCGTTGCCGCTGGAGCGGGAGGAGTCGTCGGTCTTCGTCGGCCGCGACGACCAGATGCTGCACCTGGAGGCCACGTGGGAGGCGGCCCGATCCGGCCGCCGGCGGCTGGTGCTCCTGGCCGGGGAACCCGGAATCGGCAAGACCCGCCTCGCCGCCGAGATCGCCCGGGCCGCCCACACCTCCGGGGCCACCGTGCTCTTCGGGCGCTGCGACGACGACCTGGGCGTCCCCTACCAGCCCTTCGTCGAGGCCCTGGGGGGCTACCTCCGCCAGGCCCGGTCCCCGAACTTCGGCCGGCTGGCCGGGGAGCTGGTCCGGCTCGTCCCCGAGGTGGCGGAACGGGCCGGGGATCTGGCGGCGCCGATGCGCTCCGATCCCGAGACCGAGCGCTACCGGCTCTTCGACGCCGTCGCCGCATGGCTGGCCGGCGTGTCCGCCGACACACCCGCCGTGCTGGTGGTGGACGACATCCAGTGGGCCACCAAGCCCACGTTGCTGCTCCTCACCCACCTCATCCGCTCGGCCGAGCCGATGCGCCTGCTGGTGGTGGCCTGCTACCGCGACACCGACCTGGACGTCACCGCCGAGCTGGCCGACGCCATCGCCGACCTCGTCCGCCAGCCCGGGGTCGAACGGTTGCGGCTGGGTGGACTGGACGAACCCGGGGTGTTCGCCTTCATGGAGGCCCAGGCCCGCCACGGCCTCGACGACGACGTCCGGGGTTACGCCGCTCCCCTCCAGGCCGAGACGGGCGGGAACCCGTTCTTCGTGGGCCAGGTCATCCGCCACCTGTCGGAGACGGGCGCCGTCTTCCGCCGGGACGGCCGGTGGACGTCGGAGCTGGCTCCGTCCGAGGTGGGGATCCCCGACGGGGTGCGCGACGTGATCGCCCGGCGCCTGGCCCGCCTGCCCGACGAGACCCGCGAGGTGCTGGCGGTGGCGGCCGTCCTGGGCGACACCTTCGAGCTCGAGATCCTGACCCAGGTGGGCGGGGAGGCCGAGATCGCCACGCTGCGGGCCCTCGACCCCGCCATCGCCGCCCGCCTGGTGACGGAAGCCGCCGGGCCGGTACCGGGCCATCGCTTCTTCCACGCCCTGGTGCGGGCGACGCTCTACGACTCCCTGCCCGCCGCCCGGCGGCTGGAGCTGCACCGCCGCGCCGGTGAGGCGATCGAGGCCGTCCACGCCGGGCGGCTGGAGCAGCACCTCCCCGCCCTGGCCCGCCACTTCGCCGGTGGCGGGACCGGCATGCGGGGCCAAGCCGTCGACTACGCGGCGAGGGCGGGCGAGCAGGCCCTGACCCAGCTGGCCAACGACGAGGCCGTGACCTGGTTCACCCGGGCCCTGGGGCTGCTCGACGCCGGCGGCAACGGTGACGGACCCCGCCGGTGCGACATCCTCATCGGCCTGGGGGAGGCGCAGCGCCGGGCCGGGAACGCCGCCCACCGCCAGACCCTCCTCGACGCCGCCCGGCTGGCCCAGGAGCTGGACGACCCCGAGCGCCTGGGCCGCGCCGCCCTGGCCAACGGCCGGCTCATGTTCAGCCGGTGGGGTCGGGTCGACACGGAGCGGACGGCCGTCCTGGAGGCCGCCCTGGCCGCTCTTCCCCCCGACGACGCCCCGTTGCGGGCCCGGTTGCTCGGCGCCCTGGCCGCCGAGCTGACGTTCTCGTCCGATCGGGAGCGGCCCTACCGGCTGATGCTCGAGAGCATGGACATGGCCCGGCGCCTGAAGGACCCGGCCACTTCCGGCTACCTCCTCTTCGTGAGCCAGGTGCCGACGCTCGGCGCCATCGACGAATCCGACCTGGTGGAGCGCCGGGGGGACCTGGCGGCCGACGCCCGCGAGCTGGGGGATCCGGTGCTGTCGGGCTGGACCGGCTTCATCGAGAGCCTGCGGGGCCTGCGGACCGGGGACCTCGCCGCCGCCGATCACCACATGTCCGAGCTGGAGCGCTTGGCCGACGAGGTCGGGCAGCCCGTGCTCTCCTGGATGTGGCTCAACCTGAAGGTGATCCGCGCCTTCTGCGCCGCCCGGTTCGACGAGACCGAGTCCCTCAGCCACGCCGCCCTGGAGGTCGGGACGGCCTGTGGCATTCCCGACGCCGCCGCCCTCTTCGGCGGGCAGCTCGCCGGCATCCGCTACGAGCAGGGCCGGATGGAGGAGGTGATCGGGATGATCGCCCGGGCCGGCGGGCGGCCGGGCGCCATGCCCCTCACCCGGGCGACCCTGGCCGTCGCCCTGTGCGAGCTCGACCGCCAGGAGGAGGCCCGGCCGATCTTCGACGACCTGGTCGGGGACGGGTTCGCGGCCCTGTTCCGCTACGACGAGATCTGGGTCTACTCGATGCTGGCTCAGGTGTGCGCCGCCCTGGGCGACGCCGAAGCCGCCGCCGCCCTCTACCAGCGCCTGGCGCCTTATGCCGGCGTGATGGCACCGAGCTGGGGTGTCGGCAACGGGCTCCACGACCACGTGCTGGGCCTGCTGGCGGCCACGCTCGGGCACTACGACCAGTCCGAAGCCCACTTCGAAGCGGCGGTCGAGCTGGCCGAGCGGGTCGGCGCGCCGGGGTGGCTCGCCCGTACCCGCCTGGAGTGGGCCCGGATGCTCCGGCGCCGGGCCGGCGCGGGCGACACCGAGCGGGCCGGGGAGCTCGCCCGGACGGCCCTGGAGGCCGCCGAGGAGCTGGGCATGGCCCGCGTCGCCGCCCAGGCCCGGTCCCTCCTCGCCGGCTGATCCCCGAAAAAAATCTCCGGAAATCGCTCAAGTCGCGCCCCGAACCTGCCGATACCGATAACGGCGTCGTCTGCCCTCCGCCCCCTCCCACCCCCGTTTCGCGTTAACCAAATGCCGGTGGGAGCGGCATTTCGCTAACGCGGGATCGGGGTTGCTCCCCCTTTGTAAGGGGCTGGTTACCTAGACTCCTCCTCGGGCGGCTGGTCGAGAGGGGGAGCTATGGGTCGGCGACGCGTGCTTCGGCGGCAGTGGATCGTGCTCGCAAGCGTGGCCCTGCTGATGGCCGCGCCGGTGGCACAGGCTCGCAACGAGGCCGAGCCCGCCTCCAATCCACCCTCCGAGTCGGGCCTGCCCGGCCTCGGATCGCTCGGCCTGGGGCTGGAGGAGCTGCTGGGCCAGGCCCTCGAGATCCCCGGGCAGCTCGACGGACCCGGCCTGCTCAAGGTCCCCGGGGCGGTGCGCGTCCTGCTCATCGGCTCGGGGCTCGACGGGGCCGTCTTCGGCGACGGCTACGCCGAGCAGCTCACCGTCCACGGCGACGGGGACAAGGTGGGCCTCGGCACCTACGCCGCCTCCGTGCTCTTCCAGGTGGCGCCCGAAGCCCACCTGACGTCGATCAACGTCTACGAGGGCGAGCACGTCAACCGGGGCCGGCTCATCCAGGCGCTCGAGTACGCCCGGGACCACGCCGGCGACCTCGACGGGATCGCCTTCGCCTTCCCGCCCTCGGAGGTCCTCGACCCCATGGCCGCCGGCCTGGCCAGCGACCGCTGGGCGGCCCTCTCCGACGCCGGCGACGGCCAGCTCCGCCACCTGGCCGAGAACTGGGCCCGTCTCCGGGAGCTGGTGGCCGAGCTCGCCACCGCCGGACTGACCGTCATCGCCCCCGCCGGCGACCTGGGTCCCGCCCCCCAGTCGCTCCTGGGCGTCGCCGGCCTGCCCGAGATCGTGACCGTGGGCGCCCACGACGGCGCCGGCATCTCCGCCGCCAGCGCCTCGGGCCCCTCCATCCACGGCGGGGCCAAGCCCGACCTCGTCGCCCCCGTGGGCCTTCCCGGCCTGGTGCCGGAG
>JBOGFE010000642.1:0-8600 GCA_050741935.1 Acidimicrobiia bacterium
CTTCGGCGATGCGGCCCACTTCGGCAACGTCGAGGGCCGCATCACCGCCGTCGATCTCGAACCGACACCGACCCGGAAGGGCTACTGGATCGTCGAGGACGCGGGCAAGGTCTACGGCTTCGGCGACGCCCGCTACCACGGCGGAATCGCCGGCGGAGCGCTGGCCAAGGGCGAGAAGGTCACCAGCATGTCCACCACCCGGACCGGTGCCGGCTACTGGCTCTTCACCAACCGCGGGCGGGTGGTCCCCTTCGGCGACGCCCGCCATCACGGCGACATGGCCAAGGTCGCGCTCAACGGGCCGGTGCTCGACTCCATCCCCACCCCGTCGGGCAACGGGTACTACATGGTCGCCTCCGACGGCGGAATCTTCTCCTTCGGCGACGCCCGCTTCGCCGGGTCGATGGGCGGCCAGCGCCTCAACGCTCCGGTGCAGTCGCTGGTGCCCGACCCCGACCAGGGCGGCTACTGGCTGGTGGCATCCGACGGCGGCGTGTTCGCCTTCAACGCCCCGTTCCGGGGCTCGATGGGCAGTACCCGGCTCAACAAGCCGGTGACCGGCATGGTGCCCTTCGGCAACGGCTACCTGATGGTCGGCGAGGACGGCGGCATCTTCTACTTCTCCGACCTGCCCTTCTCCGGCTCGCTCGGGGACAGGCCCCCGGCCCACCCCATCGTCGCCGTCGCACCGCTCTGAGAAGCCGCCGGTCCTCAGCGCGTACAGTGACCGGCATGCTCCCCGACACGATTCCCCACCGCGTCCTCACCAACGCCGAGCGCCTGGGTGAGGCTCCCGCCTATCACGTGCGCGGTCCCTCGGGCTGGCAGGCCACCTCCTGGGCGACCTACGGGAACGAGGTGCGCCAGGCGGGGGCGGCCCTGGTCGCCCTCGGGGTCGAGGCCGGCACCCCGGTGTGCATCCTCGGGGCCAACCGGCCCGAGTGGGTGATCTTCGACGCCGGGGCCATGGCCGCCGGCGCCGTGCCGGCGGGGATCTACGCCACGTCCTCGCCCTCGGAGTGCGCCTACATCCTCGACCACTCCGAGGCCCCCGTCCTGTGCGTGGAGGACGCCACGCAGTGGGCCAAGATCGCCGCCGTCCGCGACGAGCTGCCCCACCTGCGCCACGCCGTCCTCATGCGGGGGGCGGAGCCGGTCGACGACCCCATGGTCCTGTCCTGGGACGCGTTCCTCGGCCGGGGTGACGGCGGCGCCGCCGCCCTCGACGCCCGGCTCGAAGCCCTGCGCCCCGACAGCCTGGGCACGTTCATCTACACGTCGGGCACCACCGGCCGGCCCAAGGCGGTCATGCTCACCCACGACAATCTGGCCTGGACGGCGGCCCGGGCCGCTGATCTGGTGGGCGCCCTCCCCACCGACCGGGTCCTGTCCTACCTCCCCCTGTCGCACATCGCCGAGCAGATGTTCAGCATCCACCTGCCGGCGGTCACCGGGACGTCGGTGTACTACGCCGAGTCCATCGACAAGCTGCTGGAGAACCTCGGCGAGGTGCGGCCCACGCTGTTCTTCGGCGTGCCCCGGGTCTGGGAGAAGTTCCAGGCCGGCGTGGCGGCCAAGCTGGCCGAGGCCACGGGCGTCAAGGCCAAGCTGGCCGCCCAGGCCACCGCCGTCGGCCGTCAGGTGGTCGCCCGGCAGAACCAGGGCCTGGGCGCGGCCCTCACCCTGGAGGTCCAGTACAAGGCCTTCCAGAAGCTCGTGTACGAGAAGGTGAAGGCCGCCCTCGGGCTCGACCAGGCCCGGCTGTGCGCCAGCGGGGCGGCCCCGGTGGCCCAGGAGGTCCTGGAGTTCTTCGCCGGTTTCGACCTGCCCATCTACGAGGTCTACGGCCAGTCCGAGGACAGCGGACCCACCTCCTTCAACGCCCCGGGCCACACCCGCTTCGGGACGGTCGGGCCGGCCTTCCCGGGCGTGGAGGTGAAGATCGCCGGGGACGGCGAGATCCTGGTCCGGGGCCGCAACGTCTTCGCCGGCTACTACAAGGACCCCGAGGCGACGGCCGAAGCGCTCGAGGACGGCTGGCTCCACTCCGGCGACCTCGGCGAGTTCGACGCCGAGGGTTTCCTCACCATCACCGGGCGCAAGAAGGACATCATCGTCACCTCCGGGGGCAAGAACGTGGCGCCCAAGCTGATCGAGAGCGGCCTCAAGAACCACCCGCTGGTCTCCGAGGCGGTGGTCATCGGCGACCGGCGCAAGTACCTGACCGTGCTCCTCACCCTCGACGCCGAGGCGGCCGGGCGCTTCCTGTCCGAGCGGGGGCTGTCGGGCCGGCCGTCGGACAGCGAGGCCGTTCACGCCGAGATCGAAACGGTCCTGGGCACGGTCAACACCGAGCTGGCCCGGGTGGAGCAGGTGAAGAAGTTCACCATCCTCCCCCGGGAGCTGTCCATGGCCGAGGGGGAGCTCACCCCCACCCTCAAGGTGAAGCGCAACGTGGTCCACGACCACTTCGCGGCCGAGATCGAGGCGATGTACGCCGAGTGATCTGACGGCGGCGCCGAGGGGTTACAGGAAGCGCTTGCGCCGTCCCCCGCCCCCGGGCCGGCGGCGAGGGGCGAAGGGACGCGGCGGCGCCGTCGTGACCGCTCCGTTGCCGGCGGAGAGCGCCTCGATGTCGA
This sequence comes from Acidimicrobiia bacterium, assembly GCA_050741935.1. Taxonomy (GTDB): domain Bacteria; phylum Actinomycetota; class Acidimicrobiia; order IMCC26256; family BP-133; genus CAWBJP01. Next base: position 2,640 of record JBOGFE010000642.1, read on the forward strand.
CGTCGGCGTCCTCGGCGGGGTCCCAGGTGGCCAGCTCGGCCAGGCGGCCGTCGTTGGAGAACACCTCCACGACCGGCTGCTTGATGCCGAGGCGCTTCTGGAGGGCTTCGACCTCGACCTCCTGGTCCCACATGACCAGGCTCACGGCCACGCCGGTCTTCCCGGCCCGGGCCGTGCGCCCGGAGCGGTGGAGGTACGACTTCTGGTCCTCGGGCAGGTCGTAGTGGAGGACGACGTCGATGCCCTCGAGGTCGAGCCCGCGGGCGGCGACGTCGGTGGCCACCAGCGCCGGTACCACCCCGGTGGCGAACTCCCGCATGGCCCGGGCCCGGGACTTCTGGGGCAGGTCGCCGTGGATCACGGCGGTATGGACCCCGGAGCGGCGCAGGTCGGAGGCCAGGCGGTCGGCCCCCCGCTTGGTCCGCACGAAGAGGAGGCAGCGCTCGGCGCCGGCGATGATGGCCGCCGCCACGAGCACCTTGTCCATCTGGTGGACCCGGAAGAAGCGGTGCTCCATCTCCTCCACGGTCACCTCGGAGGAGACCACCTCGTGGTGGACGGGATCGCGCAGGTACTTGCGCACGATGTGGTCGACGTCGCCGTCGAGGGTGGCGGAGAACAGCATCGTCTGGGGATGACCCTCCAGGTGGCGGAGGATCCACGTGACCTGGGGGGTGAAGCCCATGTCCGCCATCCGGTCGGCCTCGTCGAGGACGACGACGGCCACGGCCGAGAGGTCGACCTCGCCCCGCTCCAGGAAGTCGATCAGCCGCCCGGGGGTGGCGACCACGATGTCGGCCCGGGTGCGCAGCACCTGGATCTGGCGCTTGACCGAATCGCCGCCGTAGACGGTGGCCACCCGCAGGCCCCGCCGGGTGGCGAGGGGGCCGAGCACGCCGGCCACCTGCACGCACAGCTCACGGGTGGGGACGAGGACCAGGGAGTGGGGCCGCCGGGGCTCGGACGGCTTGGTGGCCTCGATCATGGGCAGGCCGAAGGCCAGGGTCTTGCCCGAGCCCGTCTTGGCCTTGCCGCACACGTCGCGCCCGGCCAGGGCGTCGGGGATGGTGAGGGCCTGCACGGGGAACGGTTCGGCGATCCCCTGATCAAGGAGCTCGGCGGCCAGATCGGGGTCCACCCCGAGGCGCTCGAACCCGGAAACCTGAATCAACTCGTCCTCCTGGTGATGGCGGGTGCCCCTTTTGGCCTTCCGCCGCAACCACGAACGAGGACGACCCGCGAGCCCGGTGCTCGCCCATCCAGGATAGTGGACGAGTCACCGGGCCCGGTCCCCAGGTCGGGTCAGAACTTGTCAGGTCGGGTCAGAACTTGTCGGGGAACTTCTTCTCGGTGGCGGCGGTGATGGCGTCGGCCAGGCCGTCCATGTGCTTCACGGCCGCCCGCAGGCTGGTGGCCACGGTGGCGGCGTCCTTCGCCTTCTGGGCGTCGATGACGGCCTTGAGGGTGGTGGCGTGCATCTTCACGCCCGCCTCGACGGCGTCGGCCGGGAGGTTCTCGTTGACGGAGTTCATGGTCGTCCCGAACGTCTTGGCGTACTCCAGGAGGCTGGCCACGGCCGCGTCGCCGCCGGCCGTGTCCCCGGCGGCGATGGCCTGGGTGTACTTCACCACGGCGGTGATGTGGCCGTCGCTGCGCCACAGGCCGTCGAACGCCTTGCCCACCTCGTCGCCGTAGACCGAGGTGACCCCGGCCACGAGATCGGCGGTGTTGCTGTTGGTCGGGCCGTTGAGAGCGGCGGCGGCCGCCTCGAACTTCGCCGTGTTCCCGGCCAGGGCCCCGCCGGTGGCGCTGGCGGCCAGGAGGACGTGCTCCCGCAGCACCGAGGTCAGCGTGGAGCGCAGGCCCGAAGCCGCCGAGGCGGCGTCCCCGTCGAACTTGTCGGGGAACTGCTTGGCGGTGGCGCCGGCCAGGGTGTTCCCCAACTCGTCCATGTGGTGGTAGGCCGCTCGCAGCGACGTGTACACCGTGGGGAAGTCCTTCGCCTTCTGGGCGTCGATGACGGCCTTGAGGGTGGTGATGTGCATCTTCACGCCCTCCTCCACGGCCGCGGCCGGGAGGTTGGGGTTGACCGAGTTCATGGTGGTGCCGAACGTCGTGGCGTAGGCCAGCAGGTCGGCCACGGCCTTGTCGGCGCCGGCCGTGTCGTCCTTGGCGATGGCCTGGGTGTACTTCACGACGGCGGTGATGTGGCCGTCACTGCGCCACAGGCCGTCGAAGGCCTTGCCCACCTCGTCGCCGTAGGCGCCCGTCATCCCGGCCACGAGGTCGGCGGTGTTGCTGTTGGTCGGCCCGTTGAGGGCGGCGGCGAAGGCTTCGAAGCCGGCCGTGTCCCCGCCCAGGGCGGCGCCGGTGGCCATGGCGGCCAGGTAGACGTGCTCGCTCAGCAGGCCGGTCAGCGCGGCCCGCAGGGTGGCGGCTCCGGTATCGGACCCCTTGGCCGCCATGGCATCTTCGGTTCCGGACTGCTCGCCGCTGGGATCCTCCTCCGCCGCGTCATCGGCGGGCGGGCTGTCCTCGCCACAGGCCGCCCCCAGCAGGGCCAGGATGAGGGCCAGACCGATGAGTCCGGTCACCTTCCTACTTCGCCTGAACATTCTTCTGCTCTCCCTTCTCGTCCCCGGGTGGGGTGATCGGTGCGATCTCGGTTCTCGGTTGGTCTCGGTCAGGTCACCTGCACCTCGCCGCGCATGGTGGCGGGGTGGACGGCGCAGAAGTACGGGAACGTCCCGGCCTCGTCGAAGGTGAACTCGAAGGTGGCGTCCTTGGCGAGGTTCCCCGAGGCGAACTTCCCGTCGGGTGCCGGGGTGACATCACCGGCCCCCTGGGTCACGGTGCCGGACGTCACCGTGTGGGTGGCGGCGTCCGTCTGCTTCCAGGTGACCGTCGTGCCGGCCGTCACGGACAGCGACTCCGGCCTGAAGGCGATGAGCCGGATGACCACTTCGTTGGCCGCCGGCCCGCCGCTGGTCTCCGTCGTTTCGGCTGTGGTGTCAGCTGCGGTGTCCTCGTTGTTCGTGTCGTCATTCCCGCCGCAGGCGGCCAGCGTCAGGGCGAGAAAGGCGAGGACGAGGGATCCTCGCCGGTGGTACCTGCTTCGCATGATGTGCCTCCCGGCATCTCTACGACGCCGGAGGGATTACGGATGACTAACCGCCGTCGGGGGCCACCCGGTAGCCCACGCCCCGCACCGTCTCCAGGGCACGGCGGCGGAAGGGCGTGTCGATCTTCCTGCGCAGGTAGCCCACGTAGACCTCGACGACGTTGGAGTCGCCGTCGTAGGCGGGGTCCCACACGTGGTCGAGGATCTCGGCCCGGGTGGCCACCTGGCCCACCCGGCGCAGCAGGTACTCGAGCAGGGAGAACTCCCGGGGGTGAGGATGACCTCGGTCGCCGCCCGCCAGCAGCGGTGGGAGGCGGGATCGAGGCGCAGGTCGCCGGCGGCCAGCACCGCCGGGCGCTGCGGGGTGCCCCGCCGGAGCAGGGCCCGTAGCCGGGCGGTGAGGACCACGAAGGAGAACGGCTTGGACAGGAAGTCGTCGGCGCCGGTGTCGAGGGCCTCGGCCTCGTCGAACTTCCCGTCCTTGGCCGTCAGCATCAGGATCGGGGTCCAGTCGCCGGCCTCCCGCAGGGCGGAGCACACCCGGTAGCCGTTCATCCCGGGCAGCATGATGTCGAGGACGATGGCGTCGTAGGTGCCCTCCCGGGCCCGCCACAACCCCTCCTCGCCGTCGGCGGCGACGTCGACCACGAACCCTTCCGCCTCCAGGCCGCGCCGCAGGGCGTCGGCGAGGCGTACCTCGTCCTCGACGATCAGCACACGCATGGTCGCCCCATTGTCGCCCGTACAATCCCGCCTGTGATCACCCGCGCCGACGTGGAACACGTGGCCCGCCTGGCCCGCCTCGCCCTCTCCGAGGAGGAGATCGAGCGCTTCACCGGGCAGCTGGCCCAGATCCTCGAGCACGCCGTCCGGATCGAGGCCCTCGACACGGCCTCGGTTCCCCCCACCCACCATCCCATCCCGCTGGCCAACGTGATGCGCCCCGACGAGCCCCGTCCCGGGCTCTCCCGCGACCAGGTGCTGGCCATGGCCCCCGCCGCCGAGGACGGCCGCTTCCGGGTGCCCCGGATCGTCGACTACGGGGACACCCCGAACCCCGGGCCCGGGGGCGAGGAGCCGTGACCGACCTGGTGGGGCGCACCGCCACCGAGCTGGCCGCCCTGGTGCGCTCGGGCGAAGTCTCCGCCGCCGAGGTCACCGAGGCCCACCTGGCCCGCATCGACGAGCACGACGAGGGCATCCGGACCTTCCTGTCCCGGGCCGATGGGGCCGCCCGGGCCCGAGCCGGTGAGATCGACGCGGCCCGGGCCCGGGGCGAAGAGCTCGGCCCGCTGGCCGGTGTCCCGGTGGCGGTGAAGGACGTCCTCGCCACCAAGGGCCTGGTCACCACCTGCGGCTCGCGCATCCTGGAGGGCTGGCGCCCGCCCTACGACGCCACCGCCGTCGCCCGCCTGCGGGCCGCCGGGGCGGTGCTGGTGGGCAAGACCAACATGGACGAGTTCGCCATGGGTTCCTCCACCGAGAACTCGGCCTTCTTCCCCACCGCCAACCCCTGGGACCGCACCCGGGTGCCGGGGGGCTCGTCGGGGGGCAGCGCGGCGGCCGTGGCCGCCGGCTTCACTCCCATCGCCATCGGGACCGACACCGGCGGGTCCATCCGCCAGCCCGCCGCCCTGTGCGGGGTGGTGGGGCTCAAGCCCACCTACGGGCGGGTCTCCCGCTACGGCCTGGTGGCCTACGCCTCCAGCCTCGACCAGGCGGGCCCCCTGGCCACCACGGTGGCCGACGCCGCCCTGGTCCTCGAGGCCATCTGGGGTCACGACCCGGCCGACTCGACGTCGATCCCCACCCCGCCCGAGCCGGTGTCACCGACGTTGGAGGACGGGGTGGCGGGCCTGCGGGTCGGCATCATCACCGAGTTGGCGGAGACGGACGGGATCCAGGCCGAGGTTGCCGCGGCGGTGGAGTCGGCCCGGGCCGTGCTGGAGGCGGCCGGCGCCGAGGTCGAGAAGGTGTCGGTCCCGTCGGTGGAGTACGGCCTGTCGGCCTACTACATCATCGCTCCGGCGGAGGCGTCGTCGAACCTGGCCCGCTACGACGGGGTGCGCTACGGCCTGCGCCGGCCCGCCGGCGACGTGGCCGCCATGAACGCCCTCACCCGGGAGGCCGGCTTCGGGGCCGAGGTCAAGCGCCGCATCATGATCGGCACCTACGCCCTGTCGGCCGGGTACTACGACGCCTACTACGGCCAGGCCCAGCGGGTGCGGACGCTGATCATCAACGACTTCGCCCGGGCCTACGAGCGCTTCGACGTGCTCCTGTCGCCGACCTCGCCCACCACCGCCTGGCCGCTGGGCGCCAAGGTGGACGATCCGTTGACCATGTACCTCTCCGACGTCTGCACCGTGCCCACCAACCTGGCCGGGGCCCCGGCCATCTCCGTGCCCGCCGGCCTCGACGGCGACGGCCTGCCGGTGGGCGTGCAGGTCCTCGCCCCCGCGCTCGGGGAGGCGGTCATGTTCCGGGTGGCCCGGGCCCTCGAAGCGGGCTTCGGGTTCACCGCCCGTCCCCGGCTGGCGGCCGGCGCGTCATGACGGCCTACGAGACGGTCATCGGCCTCGAGGTGGACTGCGAGCTGGCCACCCGCACGAAGCTCTTCTGCTCCTGCCCCAACGAGTTCGGGGCCGACCCCAACACCAGCGTCTGCCCGACCTGCCTCGGCCTTCCCGGGTCGCTGCCCGTCCTCAACGAGGCGGTGGTGGAGTTCGCCCTGCGGGTGGGGGAGGCCCTCCACTGCCGGGTGCCGGAGACCTCCATCTTCCACCGCAAGAACTACTTCTATCCCGACATGCCGAAGAACTTCCAGATCTCCCAGTACG
>JBOGFE010000643.1:0-3968 GCA_050741935.1 Acidimicrobiia bacterium
AGCCATTCCAGCCACCCCTCCCACGTACCGGCGGAATCGACGGCGACCGGGATGCGAGGTGACCCCGCATCCCGTCGCACTCCAACGAGGCCCGCTACCTCCCGATCTAGTGCCAGTCCGCTTCGTGGCTGCGGTGCCGGTCGGTGATGTAACCGTCCTTGTAGTACTGGTCGTAGAAGTCGGTGTCCAGGTGGTGGACGACCACGCCGAAGTGCATCTGCAGCGGGTTGAACGTCACCGGGAACTGGCCATAGTTCTCGATGCAGTACTCCACGTGGGCCTGGACGGCCTCCCGCACCCAGGGCTGCGGCCTGGCCTTGGGGTGGGAGAGGATCCCCTCGATGGTGGCCGGGTCCTTCCAGGGGGCCTGGCCCTGGCGCAGCGAACTGCTCTCGTCCTCGGCGCCCCACGCGCCCTCGCCGTACTTCTCCTCGTACCACTTGTCGACGAGGGCCTTGGCGTCGGGATAGCGGGGCGACGGCGCCATCGTGGTCTCCCACTTGCCGGGCCAGCCGAAGCATTTCATGGCGCCGGTGACGATGGGGGCCTTCGGGTTCATCTCGGCGAAGCTGGCCCCCAGGCCGGCGGTGAGGTCGGGGTAGCCGCCGAGGATCACCTCGGGCACGAACCCGCAGTAGTTCCAGTGGCCGAGGCCCATCGCCTCGCAGGCCAGGCGGATGTTCTGGATCATCATGCCCACCGGGTACTGCTCGACCTGGAACCACAGCTGGTCGAAGGCGGCCAAGGGGATCGGCAGTTCCAGCTTGCCCTCGCCGACCCACTCGCCCACACCGGCCGGCTGGCCGCCGTTGAACTCGTCGATCGGGAACGCCGCCCAGGCGTCGAAGAGGTTTATCAAGGCGCTGGTGAGCTTGCCGTTGTCGGTCACAGGCAGGAACCAGCTCGTCCCCGGCTTGTTCATGTTGAACTGGTAGGGGCCCATGAGGGTGGCGTGGGGCGCCATCGGGAGCCGCGTCATGTAGTCGATGTCGGGCCGCTCGTTGGTGATCTGGATGCAGTCTTTGCGGTACCACTCCAGCACCCGGTCGTACTGGCTGCCGGACATCTCCATGGGCTCGTTGCGGTGCTGCGACGGCTGGTAGATGTGGGCGCCGGTGTCGTTGATGACCAGAAGGTCGGTGGCCAGCGAGTTGCCGGGCGTCGGGGTCGTCCGCCCGGCGATGGACACCAGTTCGTGGAAGCCGCCGCCGAGGGAGATGTCCCACGCCGCGATCCCGTTGGGGCCGCAGGCGGCCCAGGACAGCAGCGCCTCCTCGGTCTCCGTGAGGGACAGGGGAGCCTTGTCGGAGACGAACTCCATCGGCCCCTTCTCCTGGACCATCTCATGTCCGGTGACGGGGTGTTTCTCGGTCGTGCCGGAGTCGATCCGGTAGCCGTAGCCGACCCTCCGGGTGCGGGTCTGGCGCATCAGTTCGAAAACGCTCCGGTCGTCGGTGAAGGCCCGCGTGAGCTGCTCGGACTCCGTCACTCTCACCCTCCTTGTCGCACCCAGTGAGGACTCATGAACATTCGGCCGGAGTCGGAACGTAGGGAACCCTCTTTCACCCGTCAATACGCTCCCCGGCCGCGGGGGCAAAACCCGTAAAAGAACCCGTAAGAGCTACCGGCGGGCTAGGGGCGAGCGCCGATGGTGACCGGGGTGGCAGTGGCCGCCGGGAGGCGGCGGCCGGCCGTCCGGACCCGCCCGTAGACCGTGGTCCGCTGCTCCAGCGGGCGGCCCAGCGGAGCCACCACGGCGGCCAGGTCCTCCTCCTCGACGCCCTGGCCGTGCTCCGCCCCCGCCGCCCGGGAGATGTTCTCGTTCATCAGGGTGCCGCCGAGGTCGTTGCACCCCGCCCGCAGCGCCTGCTGGGCCCCTTCCAGACCCAACTTCACCCAGGAGCACTGGATGTTGTCGATGAGGCCGTACATGGCGATGCGGGACACGGCGTGGATGAGGAGCGCCTCCCGGAACGTCGGCCCGGGCCGGGCCTTCTTCTGGAGGAAGATCGGGCTGGCCATGTGGACGAACGGGAGGGGGACGACCTCGGTGAACCCGCCGGTGCGGGCCTGGAGGTCCCGGGCCCGGACGAGGTGGCGGGCGACGTGCACCGGCCGTTCCACGTGGCCGAACATGATCGTCACGTTGGACCGCAGCCCGATCGAGTGGGCCACCCGGTGGACCTCGAGCCACTCGTCGGTGGTGACCTTGTCGGGGCAGATGACGGCCCGGACTTCGTCGTCGAGGATCTCGGCCGCCGTACCGGGCAATGTGGCCAGGCCGGTCGCCTTGAGACGGGCCAGGTACTCGGGGAGCCCCATCTCGAGACGCCGGGCGCCTTCGAACACCTCGAGGGCGGTGAAACCGTGGACGTGGATGTCGGGGGCGACGGCCTTCACCGCCCGAGTGACCTCGACGTAGTAGTCGCCGTCGAAGCTGGGATGGATGCCGCCCTGGAGGCAGACCTCGGTGGCGCCGCACTCCACCGCTTCGACGACCCGACGCTGGATCTCCTCGAAGTCGAGGAGGTAGGGGTCGCCCCGGAGATTGAGCGACAGCGGGCCCTTGGAGAAGGCGCAGAAGCGGCACTTGAACGTGCAGACGTTGGTGTAGTTGATGTTGCGGTTCCGCACGAACGTGACGACGTCACCGACGGCCTTGTGCCGGAGTTCGTCGGCCAGTTCGCAGACGGCGGCCAGCTCCGGCCCCCGGGCGCCCAGGAGGGCGACGATCTCGTCCACTCCAGGCTGCTGGCCCAGCTCGACCCCGGCCAGGACCTCGCCGACCTTCCCCCCCGCCCGGGGGGTACCCGCCGCGCCCAGGGCGTCGAGGGGCGGCTCGTGGCCCCCGGCCACCCAGGCGCCCTCCCGGGCCAGCCCTTCGCCGTCGGAGGCGCACAGCACCGGGAAGCGGACGTCGGCGTGGAGCCACGCCTCCGGCCGGCACACGTACTCGGGGTAGACGGTGAGCCGGGGGGCGAGGACCTTGCCGGCCGCCTCGGTGGTCCGTCGCAGCCGGTCGAGCTCCGGCCAGGGCCGCTCCGGGTTCACATGGTCGGGAGTGACCGGTGAGACGCCGCCCCAGTCGTCGATACCGGCGGCGATCAGCGCCGTCAGGTCGGTGGCGAGGTTGGGCGGGGCCTGGAGATGGATGCTGGGGTCGAGGAGCAGCCGGGCCACGGCCACCGTCCAGAGCATCTCCTCCTCGGGACAGGGCGGCGCCTGCGCCATGGAAGTCCCCGGCTTGGGCAGGAAGTTCTGGACGATCACCTCCTGCACGTGGCCGTGCCGGCGGTGGGAGGCGGCGATGGCCAGCAGCGTCTCGACCCGCTCCTGGCGGTTCTCGCCGAACCCGACGAGGAGGCCGGTGGTGAACGGGATGCGGGCCTCGCCGGCGGCCTCCAGGGTGGCCAGGCGCCGCTCGGGTGTCTTGTCGGGAGCCCGGTGATGGGGCCCACCGGGTTCGCCGAGGCGGGCGGCCAGCGACTCGAGCATCATGCCCTGCGACGGCGACACGGCCCGCAGCCGTTCGAGGTCGCCCCGGGAGAGGGCGCCGGCGTTGGCGTGGGGCAGCATCCCGGTCTCGGCCAGGACCGCCCCGGCCGCCGCCACCAGGTAGTCGACCGTCGACGCGTGGCCGTGGGCCGCCAGCCACTCCCGGGCGACGGGATAACGCTCTTCCGGTGCCTCGCCCAGGGTGAACAGCGCCTCCCAGCAACCCGCCGCCCGGCCCGCCCGGGCCACGGACAGCACCGTGTCGAGGTCGAGGTAGGGGGAGTCGAGCCGGGCCGGGGGCTTGGCGAAGGTGCAGTAGCCGCACCGGTCGCGGCACAGCATCGTCAGCGGGATGAACACCTTCGGGGAGAACGTGACGCGGTCGCCATGGGCGGCGTCGCGGACCCGGGCCGCCTCCGCCATCAGCTCCGGCAACGGTGCCCGGAGAAGGTCGGACCGGCCGAGGGGAGGGG
>JBOGFE010000644.1:0-39644 GCA_050741935.1 Acidimicrobiia bacterium
GGCGTACGGCACGGCCCATGGCAGCAGGTGTTCCCAGAGCAGCGCGCGCCGGGACTCCCGCCACAGCAGCCGGCGGGCACTGTCCCGCTCGCCGTGCTCGGTCTCGCAGAGCGTGGCGTACAGGCCCAGCAGCGCGGCCAGGTGGTCGGGTTCCGACGGCGGAGCCAGCCGCAGGGCCCGCCAGAATCCCGCGACCCGGTCGGCGGCCTCGCCGCCGAGCATCCCCTCCGGGCCGAGGTACACCGAGGCGTAGGGGACGAGCTGGAAGATGAACGTCTCGGTGTGGTCGGCCGGGTCGGCCCGGCCTGGCAGGCCGAGCGCCTCGATGATCCGCTGGTGGGCGGGCTCGGGCGGCTCGCACAGGGCCCCCAGCGTGCGGAACAGCTCAGGCGCGACCGGCATCTGGCCCTCCTTCCGCGGGCTCTGCCAAGCGGTAGGCGTCTCTGGCGGGCTTCAGCGGCCGCATCAGCCAGTAGGGGCGGCGGGTGCGGTCGGGGGAGTGCAGATCGGCGCGGCGGGTCAGCGCCAGCCAGCGGCGGTACACCTGGTGGGCCTTGGCGGTGTCGACCGCGATGTCGCCGTAGCGGTCGGCCGGGTCGGCCTTGCGCACCCGTACCGCCTGGTGCCAGCAGTGTTGGCCGGAGATCGGGTCGGGGTGGACGGGGAAGGCGAGGTTCTGGTGCACGCCCACGTCGGTCCACCAGATCCGGCGCGTGTCGGGGTCGGCCGACTCGTAGGGCCCCACGCCTCGCTTGCGGGACATCGTCCAGCCGCCGTCGCGCCTGGCCAGGTCCACGGTGGCCATCGTCTGGCCAGGGCCCTGATCCTGGAGCTTCCAGCGGCCCATGTGGTGGCTGCAGGCCACCACCCCAGGCCGGATGCCCTCGGTGACCCACGCCTTGACCACGAACTGGCCGATCTCGGTCTCCACCCGCACCAGGTCAGCGGGCCCGATCCCCAGGCGCGTGGCGTCGCGCGGGTGGATCCACAGCGGGTTGGTGTGGGCCAGCTCGTTCAGCCACTTGGCGTTGGCGCTGCGGGTGTGGATCTGCACCGGCAGGCGGAAGGTGGACAGCAGCACCATCTGGTCGGGCTGCAGCGCGTCGGGGTGGACGTGGCTGCGGATGTAGCCGGGCAGGGCGTGCTCGGGCCAGCCCCACGACGCCAGGGTGGAGGACCAGAACTCGAGGCGTCCCGACGGGGTGGGGAAGCCCCGCAGGGCCCGGCCGTCGACCCGCACCCCCACGGGGCGGCGGCCCTCGGCGTCGTGGTCGGGGGTCGGCAGGGGGACGGCGTTTCTCAGCGGCACCCCCGGGGTGGCGCAGTAGATGCGCCCGAAGCGGCCTTCGGCGGAGTCGACGAGGCGGTGCTCGGGCACCTCCACCTCGTGGCGGGCCCCGACCTTGCCGGCGATCTCGAAGGCGCCGTAGCGGCGCATGTACTCCAGCGGGGTGAGCCCCTCGGCCGCCGCCTTCTCGGGCAGGCCCGGGATGGCGTGCTCGAAGATCCAGCCGTAGTACTCGTCGACGCTGAGCTTCTCGCCCGGCGTGGCCTTCGACTCGTGGAACTGGCGGATGCCGAGGCTGCCGTCGGGGTCGATCCGCCACGACAACTCGATCCAGAACTCGTTCTCCTCCCACACCTCGCCCGGGTTCACCTGCCGGGTGTCGTCCACGTGCTCGCCGAGGCGCCGCCTCGCCTCGCGCAGGACGGGCTGGCGGAACCCGATCCACTGGCCGTCGTGCGTCTCGTAGGAGTGGAGGTCGTGGCGTTCGGAGGCGTGGCCCACGGGCAGGACGTAGTCGGCGAAGTAGGCCGTCTCGCTCCACGTGGGGGTGAGGGCGGCGTGGAGGCCCACCTTGGCCGGATCGGAGAGGACCTCCACCCAGGTGAACCCGTCGGGATTGGTCCACACCGGGTTGTAGACCCGGGTGAAGTACATCTCGAGATGCCCCCGGCCCTCCTTGAGGAAGTGGGGCAGGAGGAACGACAGCTCGTTGTTGGCCAAGGGGTATTCGTTGGGCCAGGTCAGGTCGTTCCAGGTGTGGCGATGGGGGGGCCAGTGGATGGTCCGGGGGACGAACTTGTTCCAGGCGTTGGGGAACGTCCCTCCCTCGGTGGCGATCGCTCCCAGCAGGGCGTTGAGGAGGAAGAGGGTGCGCGACACCTGCCACCCGCCCAGGTTCCCGGCGGCCGCCGAGCGCCAGTTGTGGGTCGACAGGCGGCTGCCCGCGCCCGCCACCGCCTCGGCCACCTCCCGCAGGGTCGCCGCCGCCACCCCCGACTCCGCCTCGGCGAACTCGAAGGTGTACTCGGCGTAGAGGCCGGCCAGCACCGCCTCGAAGGACTCGAACGTCCGCTCCAGCTCGGGGTGCTCGGCGGCGAGGTACTCCTCCCAGTTCCACCACCGGCGGACGAACTCGCGGTCGTAGCGCCGGGTCGAGATGATGTGGTGGGCGATGGCCAGGTTGATGGCCGCCTCGCTGCCCGGCCAGGGGGACAGCCACCAGTCGGCGTGGGTGGCCGTGTTGGAGAGGCGGGTGTCGAGCACCACCAGCTTCGCCCCGTTGGCCTTGGCCTCCATGACCCGCTGGGCGTGGGGGTTGAAGTAGTGCCCCGCCTCGAGGTGGGCGCTGATGAGATAGATGACCTCGGCGTTGGCGTGGTCCGGGCTGGGCCGGTCGATCCCCATCCACAGGGCGTAGCCGGTGCGGCCGCCACTCGAGCACACGTTGGTGTGCGAGTTGTGCCCGTCCACGCCCCAGGAGGCGAGGACCCGCTCGGTGAAGCCGTCCTCCCCGGGCCGGCCCACGTGGTACATCACCTCGTTGGCGCGGTCCTCGACGATGGCGGTGCGGATGCGGGCGGCGATGTCGTCGAGCGCCTCGTCCCAGCTGACCCGCTCCCAGCCTCCCCCGCCCCGCTCCCCGACCCGGCGGAGGGGGTAGAGGACGCGGTCGGGGTCGGTGACCTGGTTGATGGTGGCCGGGCCCTTGGCACAGTTGCGGCCCCGGGACCCGGGGTGCTCGGGGTTGCCTTCGAACTTGCGGACCTGGAGCGTCTCAGGGTCGACGTAGGCGAGCAGCCCGCAGGCCGACTCGCAGTTGAAGCAGGTGGTGGGGACCAGCATCGAGCGGCGCTCGACCCGTTCGGGCCAGGACCGGGAGTCGAGCTCCACCCAGTCGTCCCAGCGCTCCTTGGGGGGGAACGCCGCCAGGTGGATCCGGCTCGGGCCCGGATAGAACGTCTCGCCCCTGGCCTCGACCTCCCGGCGGGCGGCACTCACCTGCTCGCCCAGTCGATCGAGGTCGTCGCGACGCATCTGCTCCTCCTCTTCTCGTTCCGGAACGCTCATGCCAGCGGGACGGCTTGGGCGGCCTGGACGTAGGCGTGCTCGTGGGCCAGCAGCCCGGCCAGGGCGGCGACGCCGGCCACCGGCCCGAGCAGCGGGGCGAGCAGCCCGGCGGCGGTGAGGGCGACGCCCGTCCAGAAGAATCCCGAGTAGCGGCCCCGGGTCATCTCCCAGGCGGCCAGGTGGGCGTGGGCGGTGGGATGGGCGAGGGTGAGCTCGCCGGCGACCAGCAGCAGATGGGCGGCGCAGGCCGCGGCGAGCACCCAGATCAACACGTCGCGGGCTCCGGAGTCGAGCACGGCGTCGGTCACCAGCAGCGCACCGGCGCCGGCCAGGGCGGCCTGGATGGCCATGTGGGGCGGCAGCAGCGGGCTCTGCCACAGGTCACGGGCCTTCGACTGGGCGAAGAGGTAGGCGGTGTAGACGGCGGTCATGACGGCGAGCGGGACCCCCGGGAAGGCGGCCACCCGCATGAGGCCGGCGTTCCCGACCGCGGCGGCCAGGAAGTGGACACCGAGCACGGCCCCGTAGCCGCTGATGATGAACCCGCCCCGCACCAGCCAGGAGCGCCACTGGGGCTTGGTGAAGATGTAGAGGCACCGGGTCGGGTGCTCGAGGTCCCAGATGAGCAGGCCGCCGGTGGCGGCCAGGAAGAAGGCGGCGAGGCCGGGGGCGGCCCAGCGCACCAGGGGATCCGTCCACTCGACCGTCCCGGCGAAGGCGAGGAGGATCGCCAGGAGCCAGGCCCCGGCGGCGATGCCCTTGGTCCAGGTGTAGAGGCTGACCCGCCAGTCCCACGGCGCCCGGTGGGAGACGTCGTAGGCGACCAGGGCGGCCGCCTGCGAGTTGGCCGCGCCTCCCCGGGCCGGGTGCCCGGAGCCGACCTGCTGGTGGCCGCCGGGCTGCTCGCTCCACATGTACAGGCCGCCGTCGGGCCGGCGGGCGGCGAGCGGGTCGAGGGTGGCCTGGCTGGCGCCCCGGTAGAACACCTTGGGGCGGGTTTCCTTCTCGGGCCGCCGCACCGCCACCGGCTGGCGCCCCACGATCTGCGCCACCCTGGAGGTGGGGTCGTTGAGGTCGCCCACCAGGATCGCCTGGGTGGGACACACCGTCACGCAGGCGGGCTCCAGCCCGATGTCGAGGCGGTGGGCGCAGAAGTTGCACTTCTCGGCGGCGTGGTCCTCGGGGTTGATGAAGATGGCGTCGTAGGGACAGGCCGCCATGCATGCCTTGCAGCCGATGCAGCGGCGCTTGTCGAAGTCGACGATGCCGTCGCCCCGCTGGTACATGGCGGTGGTGGGGCAGGCGGCCACGCAGGGGGCGTCCTCGCACTGGTTGCAGCGGGTGACCTGGAAGGCCCGGCGCGAGTTGGGGAACGTGCCGGTCTCGACGTACTTCACGTACGTGCGGGTCACCCCGAGGGGCACGGCGTTCTCCGACTTGCACGCCGTGGTGCAGGCATGACAACCGATGCAGGCGCTCTGGTCGAGCACCTTGATCCAGTTGGCGCGGCCCTCGGTGGGGGCGAGGGTCTGGCAGCGGGGAACGGCCGGCGCCGCCACCGTCGTCACCGTCCACCCGCGTCGGGCCGGTGGCGTCGCGCCGGCTGCTCGGCCTGCTCCTCCATGCCTGCCCCGTCTATAAGTGGCAACATTGGTAATAAATAAAGTACCAACATTAGAACTTAGCAGACTCGGCGAGCCACCCTCCCACCCCGATGAGTCCGGGTGCCTCTCAGCTGACTTGTCCGAAGCACGCGCTTTCGGCCGATGGGCCCCGCCTGGGCCTAATGACCGGCTGGAAAGGTGGGCCAGAAAACGGGGCGAATCTGTTGCCCGGAGGCCGATCTGCGCGCTGGGTGCAGATGGCTCCGTCCTGTCGGAGGCACAAATGGCAACCCTCTCCCCCCGATTCCGGCGCGCCCTCGCGGCCGCGCTCGTCCCCGCATTCCTCCTCGCAGTCACTCCCCCCGCCCTCGCCGCCCCCGGCGACCTCGACCCCACCTTCGACGGCGATGGCCGCGCCGTCATCGACGTCGGCCCACGGTCCGGGGCCGTGGCGGTGCTCGTCCAACCCGACGGCAAGATCGTCACCGGGGGAACTGAGCTCAGCGGGTTCCTCTCACGATTGCTTGTCACGCGGCTCAATCCCGACGGTTCGCTCGACACCAGTTTCGCCGGCGACGGCACCGCCAACATCGAGGTGGGAGTCGCCTCCTTCGCTGCGGCGGTTGCCCGTCAGCAAGCCGACGGCAAGATCCTCATCGGGGGCACGGCCGTGACTGGTGGGAGTTTTGTGTTCGCCGTCGTGCGCCTCAATGCCGACGGCACCCCCGACGCCGGCTTCGGCACCGCTGGGGTGGTCACCACAAGCTTCCCGGGTGCGGACAGCGGCTCGAGCTTCCAGATGAACGATCTCATCCTCCAGCCGGACGGCAAGATCGTGGCCGGCGGAACCGCACCCGACGTCGACCCGCTGTCGAACCATTTCGCGCTCGTCCGGTACAACTCGAACGGTTCCCTGGACACCACCGGCTTCGGCGTGGGGGGCCGGGTCCTGACGGACTTCCCCACTGGTGTCCCGGACCAGCTCCAGGCCCTGGCGCTCCAGCCGGATGGCAAGATCGTCGCCGCCGGTAGCACCGAGCCGTTGGCGACCATCGTCGCTCTCGCCCGGTACAACACCAACGGCACCCTCGACGCAAGCTTCGGATCCGGTGGGCTGGTCACGACGCCCCCGCCCGCCGGCGGCGAGAACGCGTACGACGTCGTCGTCCAGCCCGACGGCCGGATCGTGGTGGCCGGCGAGAGTGGCTCCGGTGACTTCGTGCTGCTGCGCTACCTGTCGAACGGGAGCCTGGACGCTTCCTTCGGCGTCGCCGGGCGGGTCACCACGGACTTCGGCACCACGTCCGATTCCGCCCGGGCGCTGGTCCGGCAACCCGACGGCAAGCTGATCGCCGGCGGTACTGCCGGAACCCAGCCGGGCTCCGTCTTCGCCCTCGCCCGGTACCAGGCGAACGGAGCGCTCGACCCCACGTTCTCGGGAGATGGCAGGGTGACGACCGACTTCGCCAACGGCGATCCGACCGCCTTGTCCTTCCTCGAAGACCTCGCCCTGCAGCCCGACGGCAAGCTCGTCGCCGCCGGCGCGCGCACCAACGAAATCCCCGGCGGTGACCCTCTGTTCGGCTTCGACTTCAACCAGGCACTGGCCCGCTACGAGACCGGGTTGGTCCCGTCGACGCCCGGGGCCGGCGGGTGCAGCAACTCGGGCAACACCGGTCTGAACGTGTTCGTGTGCGGGCTGTCCGCACCGCTGTCGGTCCTCAACCTCGGGCGGAACAACCAGACGGCGGTCACGCCGCCGGCATCCGCTCCGGGCACGCCGGGCATCCCGGCCACGGGGTCGGACAACACCGGGATCGTGGCCCAGCTGGTGCGGGTGGCGCTGCCGATCAACCTGATCAACCTGGGCGACAACAGCCAGTTCGCAGCCACGCCCTAGGACCACGTCCCACTCAACTGCGGTCCTCGTCCCGGCCCCGGCGGCCGGGACGATCCGCGTGAACCGCTCCCGGACCCGGCGTCAGGAGCGTCACATTGCGCCTGCGTCGCCCGACGCCACATCCGCGCTGCATCCCGGCCAGAATCCAGAAGTGGCGCGGTGATTCGTCGAGCCCGCCGCCGAAGGAACCAACGATGGAGAGGGCGCAGCGGACGCGATCCGGGGTGCTCGCCCGGGCGACCCTCCTGGCCGGCGTCGTGCTGTTCGTGCCGCCCGTCGACATCGCCCGGGCCGGGGCATCGCCGGAGACGGCCGCCGCCAACCTCCCGGGCCCGATCCTCGGGTCTCCACCCGGGATCACGGCCGGCCCGGACGGCAACCTGTGGTTCACCGAGCTGAGCGGCAACCGGATCGGGCGGATCACACCCGGCGTCCCCAACACCATCACCGAGTTCGCGGTGCCCACACCCGGCGGCGGCCCGGGGGACATCGTCACGGGCCCGGACGGCAACCTGTGGTTCACCGAGTTCGGCGGCAACAAGATCGGCCGGATCACACCCGGTGCCCCCCACACGATCACCGAGTTCGCCCTGCCCACGGCCGACAGCCGACCGGTGGGCATCGTGACAGGCCCGGACGGCAACCTGTGGTTCACCGAGCAGGGCAACGACACGATCGGGCGGATCGAGCCCGGGGCCCCCCACACGATCACCGAGTTCGCCCTCGCCGCCGGCCGCGCCCCGGAAGACATCGCGCCCGGCCCGGACGGCAACCTGTGGTTCACGGGCGGCGACAGCATCGGCCGGATCAGCCCGGCTCTCCCCAACACCATCACCGAGTTCCCCGTCCCCACCGCGGGCAGCGAGCCCGCCGGCCTGGTGAGCGGCCCGGACGGCAACCTGTGGTTCACCGAACTCGGCGGCGGCAGGATCGGGCGGATCACGCCCGGCGCCCCCAACACCATCACCGAGTTCGCCGTTCCCACCGCCGCCGGCGCACCGCGCAGCATCGCCGCCGGCCCCGACGGCAACTTGTGGTTCACCGAGATGGGCGGCAACAGGATCGGGCGGATCCTGCTGGGCGCTCCCAACACCGTCACCGAGTTCGCGGTTCCCACCGCCGGCAGCACGCCGCGGGGCATCGCCGCGGGCCCGGACGGGAATGTGTGGTTCACCGAGATCGCCGGCAACCGGATCGGCCGGATCACACCGGGAGCCCCCAACACCATCACCGAGTTTCCCCTTGCCCCGCCGAGCGGGCCCGGGGCGGCTCCCGACGCCGCGATTCCGGGGATTTTCCGCCGCCGGCCGGGTTCGGCGGGCGACGGGGGGCTCCCTTAGGCTTTCCGGTCCTGACGGAAAATCGGGGGAGCGATGTCGTCGACCGGTAGCCAGGGCTCCTACGACCTGGTGGTGGTGGGCGGGAACTCGGGTGGGCTGTCGGTGGCCATCGGCGCCCAGCGCGGCGGCCTCGGCCGCGTCCGGATCCTCGAGCCGTCGTCGGCCGTGGCCTACACGGAGCTGATCGGCGAGCACCAGCTCGACGTGGGGTTCGGCGAGAGCGTGGAGACCATCGACCTCGGCGGTGACGATCTCGAGATCGTCACCAACAAGGGCGCCTACCACGCCCGGGCCTGCGTGGTGGCCGACCGCACCAACGTCGGCGGCTCCGTCTGGACCCCGCCGATCGACGCCTCGCTCTCCGAGCGGATCCTGGTCGACCGCTTCTCGGGGCAGCTCGTCGACCAGGACATCCTCATCGTCGGTCGCACCGACCACGCCGTCGAGCTCACCGACAAGGCGGCCATGGCCGGCGCCCGGGTGGTGCTGGCGGCGGGGGGCATGACGCCGAAGCGGCTCTCCCCCATCGGCCAGGCGGTGCTGCGCCGGTTGGAGCGGGAACGGCTGGCCACGATCCTGTTCCGGGCGGTGCCGGCCCGGATCACCGAGGACGTGGGCCTCCCCTTCGCCCACTTCGCCGACCGGCGGACCCCCGACCTCGAGTTCGACAAGGTCGTCTTCGCCTCGGGCCGCACCCCGGTGACCCCGGCCGACGTCGGGCTGACCGGAGCGGCGGCCGGGTCGGAACGGGTCTGGTTCCTCGGCCTCCACCCCGGGGACGAGGAGGGGGCGCCGGTGCTCACCTCCGCCACCGTCCTGCCCGAGCTGGCCCGGGTCTTCCCGGAGTTCCAGGCACCCTCACCCACATCGGCCCGGGACGAAGAGGGCCGCGGCTTCGCCGCCGTCATCGAGGAGCTCCGCAAGGAGCACTACAACGCCACCATCACCTACTTCGAGCCGACGCACTCCGACCTGTGGGTGCTCGGCGTCCGGCCCGACCACGGGGACGTCCACCACCTCCCGGGCCAGTACGCCTCCCTCGGCCTCGGCCACTGGGAGGACCGGATCGACGAGGCCGAGGACCCCGGGCTCAACGAGCGGTGGGACAAGCTGATCCGCCGCTCGTACTCGATCTCCCACCGCATCTTCGACGAGCACGGCTACCTGGCCCAGGAGCGCGACACCACCGAGCTCGAGTTCTACATCGTGCTGGTGCCACCGACCCCGGAGAACATCCCCGGGCTCACCCCCCGGCTCGCCCTCAAGCGACCGGGCGACCGGATCTACCTCGGTCCCAAGGTCGCCGGCCGCTACACCCTGACGCCGGTGAGCGACCCCAAAGGCACCGTGGTGCTCTTCGCCACCGGCACCGGTGAGGCGCCCCACAACGCCATGGTGGTGGAGCTGCTCCGCAAGGGCCACATGGGCCCGATCGTCTCCGCCGTCACGGTCCGCAACCTGGCCGACCTCGGCTACCTCGAGAAGAACCGCGAGCTCGAGGCCCGCTACCCGAACTTCCACTACCTGCCGCTCCCCACCCGGGAGCCCGGCATCCCGAAGCGCTACATCCAGGACCTCATCGTCGAAGACGTCTTCGCCAGGGAGTACGGCGTCAAGCTCGACCCCGAGACAACCCATGTCTTCATGTGCGGCAACCCCGCCATGATCGGCCTCCCCACCGATGAGGACGGCGGGCTCACCTACCCGACGCCCACCGGCGTCACCGAGATCCTCACCGAACGGGGTTTCAGACTCGACTACCGCAACCAGCGCGGCAATCTCCACTACGAGGAGTACTGGTAGATCCCGGCTGGTTGCGCAGTTCAGTGGTTATCAACGGCACCCCTGCGCGAGAACGGCGCACCAGCAGGATATATCGGTACAGGTATACTCAACCATGTGGCGACCGAGAACTACTCACGACACCTGATCCGGATCGCCCGCCGACGCGCCGGACTGACGCAAGAGGCCCTCGCCCGGCGGGCCGCCACCAGCCAGGCCGCCATCTCGGCCTACGAATCTGGGCGTCGCTCCCCCTCGGTCGCCACCCTCACCCGCATCCTCGAAGCCGCCGGCTTCGAACTCCGGATGCGACTCAGCGAACCGGACACCCACGACACCACCCGGCGCGTCGCCGAACGACTGCTGCCACCTGACCAACTCGACGCCTTCACCAGAGCCGAGCAGCAACGCACCAGGCGGGCCCGACGTTCCAAAGCCGTCGGTGCCTGATCTCGACATCCCCGCCGTCGTCCGCACCCTCAACGCCCACGGGGTCCGCTACGTCGTCATCGGCGGCGTCGCCGCCCTCGTGCACAACCTCCCGGTCCCGGCCACCGTCGACATCGACATCACTCCCTCCCGAGACACGCAGAATCTCGAACGTCTCGCCGACGCCTTCGACACCCTCGAAGCGGGGCTGCTGACCGCCGAGGAGCCGGGAACGTGGTTTCCCCGGCACCCGGTCGAGAACTGGGCCCGGTACGACACTCTCCACCTCATGACCAGGCACGGCCCCGTCGACATCGTCTTCGCCCCCGACGGCGCTCCCCGAGGCTTCGACGACCTCCAAACCTCGGCCGACGAGCACCCCGTCCAAGCCGACGACGCTCCTGCGCTCGTCATCTCGGTGACCACCTGGGAGCGACTCAAACAGGCATCCGGCCGCGCCAAGGATCTCGAACACCTCGACCGCTTCTACGAAGGGTCCGAGCAGTGAATGGGGGTCCTCGACGAGTCCTCAGAAGGCCGAGGATCGCCGAGAAACGTTGAGGCGGGTCAGGCCACGAGGTGCGCCGGGCGCCGGCCGTTCGGATTGGTGCCGATCACGCCGCCGCTCACCATCAGGCCTCGGCGATCTCGGCTGGTTCCCAGCGGCTCTCCAGCAGGCCGGCAAAGTCAAGGGGCGGGGCCCGCTCGCGCCGGCCCCGCCCCGGAAATCGTTGCCGTGACTAGAAGCCGAGGCCCAGCAGTCCGCCCGAGCCGCCGCCCGTCACACCACCGAGAATCCCCGTCACCGGAGCCAACAGACCGCCCGACCCGCCGCCCGTCACCCCACCGAGCAGGCCGGTCACCGGAGCGAGCAGATCACCCGAGCCGCCGCCCGTCACACCACCGAGCAGGCCCGTCACCGGAGCCAGCAGATCACCCGACCCACCGCCCGCAACACCACCGACGATTCCCGTCACCGGAGCCAGCAGATCACCCGAGCCCCCGCCCGCAACACCACCGAGAATCCCCGTGACCGGAGCCAGCAGATCACCCGACCCGCCACCGGTGAGGCCGCCCAGGAGGTCGCCGGACTCGGCCGGGGTGGAGGTCGGTGCGGGCGCCGTGGAAGTGGACCTGGCCGCCAGGGCCGGGACGGCCAGCGCCGCCCCGCAGAGAAGACCGACGACGGGAACAGCCATCAAGAGGGCTTGCTTCTGGATCTTTTGCACGTTGCTCCTCCGCTACAGATCTCGAGAGCCTGTTGCTCTGCCGCAGGTGTCGGGTCGCGGGGGGAGGGGGTTGAGCAGCCCTGGACAAACTTGGGCTCGAACGCCAGCCTTCGGGCCCGGATGACTAGTTCCGTCGGACTGGAGCTTCCTGACCAGGCAACGCCCTTATCGGTGCGGGGCGCATCGTGCGAACCGTCCGGAAGGGAGCACAAGGCGCCGAGAGGATTGGGCGTGCGCGTCGGGAGGCCCCCGAACGGGCCAGTCAGAGCCTCCACCCGGCACTAGTGCGCCCCGTCGCCCGCCAAGTCCGGGGCGGGCGATGGGACTCGCGGTCAGCCGCCGAAGTCGTAGTGGTCGTAGCGGGTGTCGTCGCCGGAGGGATCGAAGGTGATGACCCGGTAGGAGGCGGGGCCGGTGCGGACCACGCCGATGGCGTAGCGGGAGCCGCGCACCTCGGGCGGAAGGGTGTTGAACCCGCCGCGGTACTCGGCGTCGCCGAAGGCGTACACGCCCCCGTCCTGGGCGACGAGCCAGTAGCCCTGGCCGGATTCCGTCCACGCCCCGCCGACCATGTTGCCGCCCAACTTGATGCTCGGGTCCTGCGGGATCGAGCCCTTGAAGGGTGCGATCCCATCGGGATCGGCGAAGGCACCGCCGTCGCCCTGCACGACGATGTATCCACCCTGCGTCCGAGGAACCACCGTGGCCATCTCCGCCTCCTGGTCAGGAATGATCGTCCCGTGCCCGAGCACCGGGGCCTGGTCGTCGAATGCCGGCCGGCCGAACCCCACGATCCACTTCCGGGGCCGGACCTTCTCGTAGACGCCGCCGCCGTTGTCCTGCGACCCGTCGTTGGTAGCGGACGTGTTCCCTTCGATCGAATGGATCCGGTCGCCGTCGACCCCCGTCACCACCAGCACATGCTGGATGCGCGTCTTGTTGTCGTTGGGGAAGTCGACGAACCCGATGTCGCCGGGCTGCGGGTCGTGCACCCACCGACAGGCCCGCCGGAAACCGTCGGCCATGGTGGGTGTATACGCCGACCTGGAGGGCAGCTCGAGCCCGGCGTCCCGGGCGCAGGCCACGATGAAGGTTGCGCACCACGGCCCCCCGTTGGCATGCCCGGCCCCGGCTGCGAACGGGTTCTTGTTCGAGCCGGGGGGCCACTCGGTGACCCCGATGTGCTTGCGCAGGCAATCCAGGAACTGCTCCACCGATGCCATTCGCCCGTCCTCTCTTGACGGGGCGTACCACCGGAGCCGCCGTCGGGAAGGACACTACCCACGGCGGCGAGACGCGTCAGGTGCTCGTTCCATCCGGAAGCCAACGTCAACGTAAGGGTCCATTGACTGGCCCGATCTGAGTGGTGCACCACTCATGACAGCAGGGGCGTCGTACCTCAGGATCACCCCGTCTACAGGGGAAGGGAGGTGTCGACACCAATGAGTTACACCGCGAAATGGAAGGCCGCGCGCCAGGCGCGCCAGCAGCGCGCCGCACTGGCGCACACCGCCAAGTGGTGATCCCACACCGATGACCGTTCGAGAGGGTCCGGGTGGGGTCCACTCGGGCCCTCTCACCGGAGAAAACAAGGTGATCATGGCTTCTTGGGGTGGCTTGCTCGCCCAGGTGATGGCCGACGCGGAGACATCTGATGCAGGCCGCCTGGCCTCGGGCGTCAGGGCATTGCGAGCGGCCGTCGCCCAGGCTCCCGGCAACGACATCGACGAACTGGCCGGCGTCGCCGCCATGCACGAGTTGCCGTGGGTGCGGATCGCCGTGCTGCAGGCCCTCGTGCAACGGGCCCCCGACCACGACGACGTGCGCCGGGCCACGGCCTGGCTGACGCACGACTACGAGGACTTCGTGGCCTTCGCCGCCATCGACCTGGCCGGGCGTCTCGGGCTGCGAGAGGTCCTGGCCGACCTCCTCGTGATCGTCGGGCGCGCCAGTGAGCGCATGCGCACCGTGGCCGGGAAGCCGGTCGGGATCGGACACGCGCTGGTGCTCCGGACCATCGCCGCCCTGGCGGGGAGCTCACACCCCGAAGACCTCGCCCGCCTGGAGCAGGACCTGTTCAGCGCCGGATTCGACGACACGGTGTTTCCGCCTCAGCCCGGGCGGGACGCCTTCGATGCCGGTGACCACACGCACGGCGGGATGGTCTCCGTCACCGGAGGGCGGGTCCGGGGTGGGCCACCACCCGCCTTCGACCCCGACACGCTGCTCTTCGACTGGAACGACCCGGAGGTGCCTGCTCCCTGCGGGGACTTCTGGATCGACGTCGTCCCGGTCAGCAACGCCGAATACGACCGCTTCACCCGCAGCGCCGCTGCCCGGGACCACCGCTTCTGCCACCCGGCCGAGCCCGAGGGCAAGCTGCACGTGCGCAACACGCTGCTCGACGCCTCCGCCGGAGCCGAGCACCCGGTGACGGGCGTCGACTGGTTCGACGCCTATGCCTACGCCCGGGCCCGGGGCAAGCGCCTCCCCTCCGAGACCGAGTGGCAACGGGCGGGCCAGGGCGACGACGAGCGGGCCTACCCCTGGGGAGATGTCTTCGACGGCTCCCGCACGCACTGCCGCCCGGCCCCGGAGCGGGCCGGCTGGGACGGGGTTGCGGCGTGGCGCGACGACCTGCTGGCGCTGGCCGACAGGCTGCCGGCGGTGACGACCCGGGCCCGGGGGATCCCGGGTGGCGAAAGCCCCTACGGCGTCCGGGACCTGTCGGGCAATGTCTGGGAGTGGACGGCCTCCTCATTCGAGGGGCCGGCCTTCAGCCCCGTCGATACCGGCCGGGACGCCATCGACGTCATCTACGACGAGCGTTCCTACGCCGTCATCAAAGGGGGCACCTGGACGTCGCTGCCCGAGCAGGTCTCCGTCGCCTTCCGGGGCCGCGACCTCGCCCTCGATCGCCACTTCGAGATCGGCTTCCGCGCCGCCTGCAGCTGTCCACTCGACCAGGACGGCGCGCAACCGTGACCGTCGACACCGCCCCGGCCACCCTGGTCATCGACGTGTTCGACGACCCGATGACCCTCGATCCCCACAAGGCCTTCGACACCTCCTCCCGGCACCCGGTGCTCAACATCTACGACGGCCTGCTCGGGCTCGACGAGGACCGGCGACCGTATCCGGTGCTCGCCGCCGACCTGCCCGTGGCAACAGGGCGCGGCGGCACCTGGGAGGTCGCCATTCCGATCCGCGGCGGCATCCGGTTCCACGACCGGACCCCCCTCACGGTGGATGACGTCGTCTACTCGCTGCGACGCATGGCCATCACCGCCGACGGGCCCGCCTCCCTCTGGGCCGACGCTCTCCTCGGGGCCCCCCTGACCCGCCTGTCGGAGGCGGCGGCGGCGGAGATGGCAGGGCGGATCACGGCCGGCAACGACGGCGTGCTCCTGCGCCTCCCCGCCCCCTACCGGCCGATCGACCTGCTCCTCGTCCAGTGGTCCCTGGTGGTGAGCCGGCCGTGGTGCGCAGAGCGGGGAGAGTGGGACGGCGACCTCGCCACGGTGGTGCACTTTCTCCGCCGGGGCCGGACTCCACTCGACGAGCAGGCCAACGGAACGGGGCCCTATGCCCTCCACGGGTGGGACCGCACGCGGCGGGTGCTCACGTTCCGGACGTCAGAGGCCCGTACTTCCGCCGCCCGCGGCGGCCCCGCCGCTACGGTCGTGCTGCGCTCCGTCGACGATCGGAGAGAGAGGGAACGTGAGCTGCTTGCCGGCGAATGCGACTTCTCGGTGTGCCAGCCCGAGTCGCGCCGGCGCCTCGGGCGCCTGGAGGGCATCGTGCTCGAGAAGCTGCCCGAGGAGTGGAGCATCAACCCCCTCGGCTTCATCACCCAGCGCCTCGATCCCCGCTGCGCCGCCGTCGGTTCCGGAGTCTTCGGGCCGGGAGGCCTCCCTCCGGCGGCCTTCGGCGACGTGCATCTCCGACGGATGCTCAGCCTGTGCTTCGACCACGCCGCCTACGTCGACGACGTACTCGACGGGGAGGCGCTCACCCACTCCCCACCGTTCCCGGCCGGGGCGATCCGGGGACTCGACGTGGGCCGGGGCATCTTCGACCCGGACCTGGCCCGGGCCGAATGGTCGTCAGCCTGGGACGGCCATGCGGCGAGCGCCGGTTGCCGCATCGTCATCACCACCCATGCCGCCAACATCTCGCGGGTCCGGGCGGCCGAATACCTGGCCCGGGGGCTGCGGGCGGTGAGCGACGGCATCGAGGTGGAGATCGACGCCGTGGACTTCAACACCTTGAACGAGCGGCTCTATGCGGGGCAGTGCCCGGTGGCCTTCGTGGGCTGGGCGAGTGACTTCCTCCACCCCTTCGCCTTCGCCTCCGCGCTCCTCGATCCCCGGGCCCCCCTGCCCGCCGCCCTCGGCATCGACGACGCCGTCCTCGCCGACCTTGTCCTGCGGGCCCGTCAGGCCGAGCCCGAGGAGGAGGCGGCGGTCTACCGGCGGATGGCCGAGTACGCCGCCGACCAGGCGCTCTTCCTCGCGCCTCCGGGCAAGATCAGCTACATGACCTACGCCGACCGCTGGCAGGGCGTCCGGTTGAAGCACCACGTGCCCAACGTGCTCGACTTCGCCAGCTTCCGGGCCCGGGTCGAGGCGGAGCGCCCGGAGTGAAGCTCACCGGCGCCTACCGGGACGTCCTGCGCCGGCCGCTCTTCCGTCGCTACTTCGCCGGGGAGGGGATCTCCAGCGTCGGCGATGCGATGAGCGAGGTCACGATCGTCGTGCTCGCCCTCGAACTCGGCACCGGCTCCAATCGGGCGATGGCCGTGGCACTGGCCAGCGCCGCCTACCTGCTGCCCGGCATCGTGACCGGAGCGGCTGTCGGGCGCCGCCTGGGAGCCGTAAGCCCCCGCACCCTCTTGATCATCGACAATGCCTGGCGGGGCGGATGCCTCGGTCTGGCGGCGGTGTTGACCACGACAGACGCCATCGGGCTCGGCGGCTACGTCGCCCTGCTGGCGCTCGCCTCCCTGACCCGTCCCCTGGGCGCCGGCGGCTCCCGGACGATCGTCGTCGATCTCGTCGACGAGGACGACCTCTTCGCCGCCAACTCGCTGGTCAACACCATCGTTCAGGCCGCCGTGATGTTGGGGCCGGCGGTGGCGGGTGTGCTGGCGGCGGTAATCGGCCCGGGCCCGGTCCTGGCCATCGACGCCACCACCTTCCTCCTCTTCGTCGCCGCCCTGCTTTCCATCCCGGCGGCGACCATCCCGCCCCGGGAGGTGGCCGACAGCAGGGTGGGTTCGGCCGCTCTTCCGGCGGCACGGCGCTGGCGGTGGGCCGGCTGGCTGGGCAGCTACCGCACCGTGGCCGGCCTGTTCCTCCTCACCGGGATCTTCCACGCCCTGTACGGGCCGTTCGTGGTCAGCCTGCCGCTGCTCGTCCAGGAGCGGGCCGGGGCCCTGGCCCCGGCGGCGGCGCTGGGGCTGCTCTGGTCGGCCTTCGGGGTGGGCGCCGTGCTGGGCGGGCTCGCCGGTGGCAGCCGGGCCTCGCTGGCCTCTCCCCGATCGGCGGCGCTCATCGTCGCCGGCTGGGGAGCAGCCACGGTGGCCGTCGGACTGCCCGCCCACCTGGCCGTGGCCGGGGCGGCCATGTTCGCCGGCGGTGCCGTCTACGGCCCCTACATCGCCATCGTGAGCACCGTGATGCAACAGCACCTGCCGCCACACCGCCTGGCGGAGGCCAGCGCCTACTACCACTCGGTCACCGGGGTCGTCGGGCCGCTGGGAACGCTCGCCGGCGGAGTCGTCGTCGCCGGCCTCGGCCCCTCCCCGAGCCTGTTCGCCGCCGGCGGGCTCCTGATCGGCTTCGGACTCGCCGCCGCCGCCCGCCTGGGCACCGCGTCCACGCCGGCGACCCCGGGCGTGCCCGCATGACGGGCCGGGGCGCCATGACCGAGCCCTGGTACGGCGACGTGATCCGCCCCGCCGGCGTCTCGATGGCCGACGACCTGGCCGGGGCCGCCCCGCTAGCGGTCGCCCGTCACCTCCCGCAGGACGAGGCGACGACCGTCGACGAGCGGTACCACGACGACGAGGCCGGCATCTACGAGTCCTACTGCCGGGTCCCCCGTGTCGCCGCGGCCGAGGGTTGGATCCTGCCCTGGATCCGGCGCCGTACGCCGGTGGGGGTCACCGTGGACCTGGGCTGCGGCACCGGGCGGGTGGCCAAGGCATTGGCCGGCCCTCCGGCCCGCCACGTCATCGCCGTCGACCGGTCCTCGGGGATGCTGGCGGTGGCGCGCCACCAGGTGCCGTCATCGGGCGTGCTCCTGCTGCGGGCCGACGCCCGGGCCCTGCCCCTCCATGACCAGTCGGTGGACTCCGTGGTCTGCTCCGGTGTCCTCCACCACATGGCGACCTGGCCCGACGCGCTGCGCGAGGCGGCCCGGATCCTCCGCCCGGGAGGGCGCCTCATCGTGCGCGAACCCAACGCCGCTTATCCCGCCTGGCTGTTCGCCCCGGTGGAAGAGGCAATGGACCGCCTCGCCCGCCGGCGCCCCCGGCGAACGCAGGACGGCCCGGGAGCGGCGACAACGGCCCCGCAGCTGTCGCCGGTGGAACAGCCCATCAGCCTCCCGGCACTGGTGAGCGCGGCCGAGGGGGCCGGGTTCCGCCTGGCCGAGGCCGGGTCGGCGATGCTGCTGGGCTCACTCGGCCTCCCTGACGCCATCCCCGCCCAGCAGCTCTATTTCCGGCCCGCCAACGTGATCGACCGCCTGGCGCTCCGCCACCTCCGTCCACCTCTGGGCGCCCTGCTCCTGGCTGTCTTCACCGCAGAAGCCGCACTCAGTCCCGCTCCGCCTTCGTAGCCCGGCCGAATTGAGTGGTCGGCCACTCATGACGGGACCCGGCCGCATCCGCATCCTGGAAGCAGCAGCCGGGTGACTGGGACGGGCCGCGTCGAGAGGGGAGGTGGAACCATGGAGAACGGGACAGAAGCGCGTACAGCCGACGAGATCGGCGAGCTCCTCGACGAGATCGGGATGGAGTTCGCCCTGCACACGCATCATCCGCTGACGCACCTCGAGCTGGGTGACGCTGCACCCGACGCCATCAAGCAGCGGGCAGCCTGCTCGGCCTGGTGACGGTAGAGCGCCGCTAGCAGGCGCATGTAACGAGCTGAAGCCACCGGCGGCCCGTCCCCACCAGGCCCAATCACCGCGGGAGCGAGAAATGCAGGCAATGCGAGTCGATATCGGAAGGCAGGACGCCGGGTACGGCTACGTCCTCGCCGTGGCCATGCGTCAACTGCTGAGAGACATTCCCCCTGAGCTGGCCTCGGCGCCCGTCCTCGTCGGGCAGGTGGCGTCGACCCCGGTTCCCCGCGTGTACGCCAACCGCACCCGACATGCACCGCTCTTCGTGTTCGACCCCCGGGACGAGCACGTCGAGGCCCAACGGGAGATGCTCTCCGCCGGGCGCCCGGTGCGCCTCCTCCAGTGCGACGTCACGGATCTGCCCGGGGAGGTCGACGACCTGGCCTGTGTCGTCAATCCCTTCGGGCTCCAGGAGTTCCCTGACCGCGTCATCGAGTACGGCACCGAAGTCCGCCGGCGCGTCCGAACCGCGGGCTTCCTCCAGACCCTCGACTGGGGCCTCACCGGCTATCCCGACGATCTCCGCCACCTGCCCGGCATCCGGGACGAGATCGCCTTCTCCCTGGCCACCCAGTTGAGGCCCTTCGGAGCCGAGGAGGGCTGGAGCCTGTATCGGGAGGTCGCCTACGACTTCCACTTCGAACACGATGCCGACCAGGTGGCCGCCATCCTGGTCGCCGACAAGGCGGCGGCCTTCCGCCAGGCCGTGGTCGCCGGCCGCCACATCCCCATCAGCTCCTCCATCATCTACCGGCTCTACCGTGCTGCTTGAGTCCGCCGTCAGGCCGGATCGGCCGGTGGTCACCGCCCACCCGGCGGGCTCGGCCGGCATCGGCGTCGTGCTGCCGCACTCGTCGCGCTGGGAGACGGGGGCCACGCTGGCCGGAACCGGGCGCTTCGTCGACGACGTGGGCTACCGGTCGGTCTGGCTGCGGGACTGGCCGATCGGCGTCCGCAACAGCGTGTACCCGCTGGACACGGGCACCGGGCACGATCCCGTGGCCTACGCCTCGATCCTCCGGACCCTCCTGCCGCCGGAGGTGACCGTGGGCCTGGCCGTCCTGCGCCTCGACTACCGCGAGCCGGCCGTCACCGCCCGCAGCATCGTCTCGATGGCCTCGCTGGCCCGCGGACCCATGATCGTGGGCCTGGGCGGGGCGTCGAGCAACGACCCCACGGCCCAGGAAGAGACCGTGCGCACCTATCGCCGCGTGCGCGCCCTCCTCTCCTCCGCCGACCACGACTTCGTCGTCCCCGACGACTTCGTCTGCCCGCCCCTGTACCTCGCCAGTCGATCCGTGGCCACCTGGGAGGGGATCGGGTTCGAGGCGGAGGGTGTCCTCACCACCGAGGTGCATCCCCGCCGGCTGGAGGAGTCGTTGGCCCCCCTGCGCCGGCACCGACCCGGCCTTTCCGTCGGCCTCGAGTTCCTGGTGGAGCTCGACCGGGCCGATCCCGAACGGATGGTTCGACAGGGCCGGACGCTGATCGTGGGCCGCCGGCGAATCGGGCAGCTGGCCCGAGCCTGGTCCGACGCCGGTGTGCAGCACCTCCTCGTCCACATGGCCCCGGCGTCGAGCCGTGACGAGCACCTGGACCTGGTCGACGCCATCTCCGGGAGGCAGTCATGAGCAACGAGATCATCGAGGCGTTCCTGGGCGACTCCCGAGAGTTCCTGGACACGACGTACGAGCGGCGGCCACTCATCAGATCCGTCCGCCACCTGGAAGCCGTGGCGCGGATCATCAGCCTGGAGATGGTCGACGAGCTCATCACCGGTCGCTGGCTCACCAGGCCGACGGCCCGGGTGGTGAGCAAGGGCCGGGGGCTGCCGGTCGAGGCCTACACCGACGTGCTGGACGACGGCACCCGCCTGGTCAACCCGGCGCTGGTACTCGAGCATCTGAAGAAGGGTGCCTCCTTCGTCCTCAACCAGGTCGAGCGCCACGTCAGGGCCGTGCATGACGTGTGCGCCGTGCTCGAGGACTACTTCACGGCACCGGTCAACGCCACCCTGTTCGTCACCGCGCCCGACAGCGCCGGGCTCCGGGCCCACTTCGACGGCCAGCACCTGTTCGTGCTGCAGGTCGGCGGCCTCAAGGAATGGTGCCTGTGGGAGCCTCCCCACCCCGACCCGGCGGACTCACGGGTGGTCCCCGAAGACAGCCTCGGGGAGCCGCTCCTGCAGTTCGCCCTCGAGCCGGGAGACCTCCTCTACCTCCCGAGGGGTTATGTCCATCGCGCCCACACGACATCGATGTTCTCGGCCCATATCACCTTCCTCGTCGAACGGGTCACGTGGCAGGACGCCATCGTGGCCGAGTGCCGCCGGCTGCTCGACCGGCCCGAGTTCCGCGCCAGCCTCCCGCCCGGTTACGCCGTCGACCCCCCCGACTCCGACCGGCTCGACCTCCTGCAGTCCGCGGCGCGCCAGGCCCTCCTGACACTCGACGTGGCTGCCGCGCTCGAGCGCTCGGCCGACAACGAGTACTGGAAGCGCCCCATGTCCCCCCGAGGAGCGTTCCTCAACTGGATCGGGGCCGTTCACGACGACGCGCCGTACCCGTGTTGAACGCCGATGAGGTGCGGGTCTACGAGCGGGGGGCGCGGGCGGGCCCGAAGCGGACGGGCTGCGCCGGGACCACCACGTCGGTCCCGGGGCGGCGCCTGGAGGGGCGCGGACCGGGAATCGCGCTCGAGGCCCCGACGGCGCGCGACGGGGGGAACGCCCTCCTGCACGCCCGCCGGAGCAGCCGGAACCTGTGGCACCCCCTCCACCTCGGCGTGCTGAGCGAGGTCCTGCACTGCGCCCTGGCTCCTCGCCGGGACGGCGGCCGCCCGTACCCCACCAGCGGCGGCTGCGACGAGCTGCGCTTCCTCCTGCTGTGCCAGCGGGTCGTCCCGATGCCACCGGGGTGGTACTGGCTCACTCCCGACGTCAGCCGGTTGGTTCCCGCCGACCTGCGGGGCGGCCAGGACGTACTGGCCAAGGTCTCCACGTTCCTCGGGCTCGACCCCGAGCGCGCCCCTTCGGTGGTGATGCTCGCCTTCTGCGACTGGGAGACGCTCTCCAGCCGCTACGAGCACTGCACACTGCTCAGCGGCCTGTGGGACTGGGGCGCGGCGCTCCAGACGCTCTACCTGAGTGCCTGTGCCACCGGGACCCCGGCGTGCGCGGTTGCCGCCCTCATGCCCCGGACGCTCGCCCTCCATCTGGGGGTGGACTGCCGGGCCTTCGGACACGTCGGCACCTTCGCGCTCGGCGGCCCCCCGCCGGTCGGCAGGGACGCCTCCGCATGACGGCCGACCCCGCCCTGACCCTGTGGCCCGAGCGGCTGGCCGCCGAACCGACGACCCTGTGGTGGCGGGGAACAGGCGACGTCGGCTATGTCACCGAGAACCTGGGTCGCACCCACAAGGTGCTCCGCTCCGGCTCCCGGGCCGGCGGTTCCCGGGTCCACCGGCGCGTCCAGCGGTGCCGGTCCGGGCTGGTGGTCACGACCGCCCTGGCCGACCTGGGGGGCTGGTGGGCGTCGATCTGCGAGGCCGACGGGCGCCCGGTGATCCCCGTGTACTTCCACCGGGGGCATCTGGTCGTCGGCCCCCGCCTCGACGTCTCCACCGGCCTGTGCCCGACCTGCCTCGTCCTCCGGCTGGGACAGGCCTTCCCCCATCCCGGTGTCTTCCGTTCGATCCTGGAGGCTTCCGCTCCCTGGACGGACAGCGACGGCGAAGGACTCCTGTCGCTCCCGCTGCGCCGGCCGTCCCGGCACCTGGCCGGGCCGGTGGCCGACGTGTCGGCTCATCCGGGACGATGCCTCACCCTCGACACCCGGCAGCCGGCCGCCGGATGGGCTCCGCATCTCGTGGTGGCTCCGCCCGGCACCCATCCCGACCATCAGTGGCAGCCATGGCTCCAGGCCGTCGCCGGGCCCGTGTCCTGGCCCCGGCACTCCCGCGGCTTCGCCGGGCTCCGCCCGCCGCCGTCCACCGACCCCGTCGATCCGCTCGTCGGTCCCCTCGTCCGCACCACCGGGGTCGACCTCGGCGGGGATGCGCCCGGCGGTCTGACCGGCTTCGTCACCGTCGCCGGGTTCCTCGGCCGGCTGACCCGCTGGCATCCGGACGTGACGGGCAGCGGGGTCGGATTCGACCGCCACCGGGCCCGACACGCCTCCCTCGGCGAGGCCGTGGAGCGCTACTGCGGCAACTTCGTTCCCGAGGACCGGCTGGCACTGGCCTCCGAGGCGGAGCTGATGGCCGGCGGCCGGGAATTCCTGGCCCACCGCCGTCTGGGCGCGAACGCGGCCTACCCGTCGGAGGTGGCCGCCGGGTGGTTCCGCCCCCACGACCCGGATGCGCCCGAATACTGGATCGAAGCCACCTCCCTCACCCCGACGACCGGGAGGAACGTCCTGCTGCCCGCCGAGGTCGTGCTCCTCAACTTCACCCGCTTCAGCCGGCGCCGGCCCCTGGTTCCCGTCGCCCTGGCCGGCATCGCCGCCGGGCCCGGCCCGGACGCCGCCATCGAAGCGGGCCTGCTCGAGCTCGTGGAACGGGACGCCACGATGCGGTGGTGGCACGCGGGCCTGCCCGCCACCCGTATCGAGGGCATCCCCGAGGGGGTGGCCGCCGTCCTGGCCGCCGGCGGGAATGCGGACATCGACCAGTTGTTCCTCTCCCTGCCCTCGGCCCTGCCGGTTCCCGTGGTCGGGTCCTGGCTGCACGACCGCCGTCGGGACATCCTCGTCGCCGGGTTCGCCGCCCGTCCGGAGCTGGACACGGCCATGGCCAAGGCCAGTGCCGAGGCCTGGCAGCTCCACCGGCTGAGCGCGCTCCTCCTGGAGGAGGAAGGGCCGCTGTGGCAGGAGATCACGGCCGGCCGGCTCCCCCTGCCCGTCGTCCCCTATCGGGCGGATCGGACGTACCGCCACGCCTTCCGGGCCGACTACGGCGACATGCACCAGCTCGCCTTGAACCTCCAGTACCACCTCGACCCCGAGACCCACGAGCGGGCGCTGGACAGGCTCGCCGGCGAGGCGTGCGTCGCCTACGACGACCTCCGGCGCCTCCATCCGCCCGGTCGCCGCCGGGCGCCGGCGCTCCGCTCCCTGACGGCCGCGGCCGCCGAGCTCGGCATGGAGATCCACACCGTCGACCTCACCACCGCGGACCTCGCCGGTTTCGGGCTGGCGGTCACCCGGGTCACGTCACCCGACCTCGTCGGGAACACCGCCACCGCCTTCCTACCCCTCGGCCACCCGGCCATGGTCGAGGCCCTGGCCGGGCGCCCAGCCCGCCTGGAGCCACTCCCACATGCCTGATCCCGCCCGGTCCCCCAGTCGCGGTACCGGCCTCCTCGAGGAGGTCCTCCACCGGCGGGTGGAAGCCGTCCAACGGAGCCTGCACGAGCAGGGCATCGGGCTCTTCATCGCCTCGGAGCGCTGCTCCACGTACTGGCTGGGTCATCCCCGCGCACCGTTCGTGTGCATCACCCCGGCCACCGCGCAGGCCGCCGGCGAGGCCGAAGTGCCCGGCATCATCCGGCGCGCCGGGGCCGTGGCTGTCGGAGTGGAGTCGGGCCTGGCCGCCGGCCAACTGATCGGCTGGCAGAGCCAGAGCGGCACCGGCCTCCGCTGGAGGACGATGACCGGCGTCATGCGGAACCTCCGGGCGGTGAAGGACGCCGTGGAGGTTCCTCTCGTGGCCCGGGCCGCCGAGCTCTCGGCCCGGGCCCTGGCCGCCCTGCTCCACGGCCCGATCCCGGGGCGCGCCGAACACGAGCTGCTCGCCGACTACCTCGCCTTCCTGTACGACGCCGGGTCGGACGGCGAGCAGGCCTTCGACCCCTCCTTCGCCACCGGCGAGCGCACCAGCTTGCTGTGGGCCGGTGTCTCCGCCCGCCGCATCGGACCCGGGGACCCGCTCACCATCGACGTCGGCTCGGTCTTCCGGGGCTATCGGAGCGACGTGGCCCGCAGCGCCATGGTGGTGGAGGAAGCACGGAACGTCACCGCCGACTGGCGCCAGGCCTTCGCCGCCGTCCGGGGCGCCCTCTCCGGTGTCCTCGACGCCTGCCGGCCCGGAGTGCCGCTGCGACACCTGGCATCGGTGTGCGAGTCCGAGCTCGACCGGCGCGGTCATCCCGGCGGGCTCCGCCACCTGCTCGGCCACGGCGTGGGCCTGGAAGCCCACGAGCTGCCGGTGGTGTCCAAGGAGGCCGACCGCCTCCTCGAGCCGGGCATGGTGATGGCGCTCGAGCCATCCGTATTCATCCGGGGCCGCTACGGCATCCGCATCGAGGAGACCGTCCTGGTGACGGACGACGGCTGTCGCATCCTGAGCCGCCCCTCCCAGGAAGAGACGTGCCCGGACGGCGTGATCACGGCGTCCGACCTCATGCCCCGCGGGGCCCTCACCTAGAAGGAGGACGCTATGAACATCATGGTCATCCAGTACTCCAACGACCCCAAGCGGGCCAGCGAGTTCTACCAGTCTCTGGGATTCGAGTTCTCGGCCGACCGCAGCGACGCCCGGTGGTGGGAACACCAGGGCGGCGGGGGCACCATCGCGGTGCACCTGGCCGAGGGCGAATACGCTGCCGGGGGACACGACCTGTGGTTCGTGTCTCCGGAACCGCTCGCGACGGTCGCCGCTCGCCTCGAGAGCAAGGGATTCTCCAGCCAGGTGAAGGACGAGCCGTGGGGAAAGGCCCTGTGGACCACCGACCCGGACGGCACCACGGTGCAGGTGACGAGCTCGGCTCCCGGCGGGTGACCGAACCCTCACGGGTGCTCACCCGGCGGGAGCTCAATCGCACCCTCCTCGCCCGCCAGGGCCTGCGGGAAAGGGTCGGGCGACCGGCACGGGAGATGATCGAGCATCTGGCCGGCATGAACGGGCAGTTCGCCACCGGACCGTACATCGGGTTGTGGAACCGGCTGATGGGCTTCGAGCGCGACGAGCTCACCCAGCTGCTCCGGGGCCGGCACGTCGTCCGGGCCACCTTGATGCGCGGCACCATCCACCTCGTCACCGACACGGACTACCTGCTCTTCGCCCCTGCCCTCCGGCCGGTGCTGGAGCGAGGGTTCCGGGGCTACTTCGCCCAGGAGGGCCGGACCCTCGACATCGACGCCCTGGTGAGCAGGTCCCAGAAGCTGCTGGATCAGGCACCGTTGTCGCGACCCGAGATGGAGCGCGCCCTGGCCGACCTCGAGCCGGACGCCCGGGAGGGCAGCCGGGCCTTCGCCGTGCGGGCCCACCTGCCCCTCGTGCAGGTGCCCCCGGCCGGCGAATGGGAATCGAGGGGAGAGGTGCGCTACACGCTGGCCGAGGCCTGGATCGGCCGGCCGTTGGGCGAGCCGGAAGCCGGCCAGGAGCACATCGTGCACAGGTACCTGACGGCCTTCGGCCCCGCGTCCCTCGCCGACATCGGGGCCTGGTCCGGCCTGTCCCGGCTGCGGGCGGTGCTCGACCGGCTCGCGCCACAGCTGCGGACCTTCACCGACGAGGCGGGCGGCACCCTCTACGACGTCGCCGACGGGACCCTCGGCGACGCCGACGACGCCGCCCCGGCGCGCCTCCTCCCCGACTACGACAACGTCCTGTTCGCCCACAAGGACCGGACCCGGGTCCTGCCCGAGGAGTACCGCGGGACGGTCGTCCCCACCGGCCGGCGCATGCCCGGCACCTTCCTCGTCGACGGGTTCGTGGCCGGGACCTGGCGCATCGAGTGCACCGGGACGCTCGCCGCTCTCCACCTGGCGCCCTTCGGGCGCCTCCGGCGCCCGGCCCGGGACGAGTTGGTCCAGGAGGCCGAGCGGCTCGTGCGCTTCGCCGAACCCGACGCCGCCCGCCACGAGGTCCGTCTCCCGTCGTGACCACCCCCGAACGGCGCCTTCTGGGGGGGCTGACGCGGATCCGGGAATTCGCCGGCCCTGACTTCCGGCGCTATCTGGCGGCGACGACGGTGTCGAGTACCGGCTCCGCCCTCACCGGCGTCGCCCTGCCCCTGGTCGTCTTCGGCGAGACGCATTCGGCCCTGCTCGCTTCCCTGGTCGTCGCCGTGCAGGTCGGCCCGTTCCTGGCCTTCGGCCTCGTGGCCGGGGCGGTGGCCGACCGCGCCAGGCGCCGCCGGCTGATGATCGCCTGCGACCTCGTCTCCGGCCTGGCTCTCGTCGGCCTGGTGATCTGTGCCGCGTTGGGGGTCTCGATCGTGCCGGCCGCCATGACCGCCGCCGTGGTCGTCCAGGTCGCCTTCGTCTTCTTCGGGGCGGCCGACTTCGCCGCCATACCGGCGCTGGTGGGCCGGAACCGCGTTGTCGAGGCCCAGAGCGCGCTGAGTTCGATCACCATCATGGTCGGCCTCGTCGTGCCCGCCGTCGCCGCCGCCCTCTACGGCACCATCGGTCCGCTCCCGCTCTTCGCCATCGACGCGGCCACGTTCTTCTTCTCCGCCGTCATGCTGACCCGCGTCCGGTCCCAGTTCCTCAGCACCTCCGGCGACGGGCGGACACCCCGGCGGGGGCTGCCCGCCGAGATCGCCGATGGCCTGCGCTACCTGTGGCGGGAGAAGGTGGTGCGGGCCCTGACCCTCATCGGCGCCTGCAACGCCATCGGCGGCGGCGTCATCGACGCCATGCTCGTCGTCTTCGCCAGCCGGGCGCTCGGGATCGTGCCTGAGGACCCCCGCATCAGCATGTTCTTCCTGGCCGGGAGCATCGGATCACTGAGCGGCGCGCTGGCGCTCCCTCACCTGCGCCGGCGGCTCCCCGTCCTGACCGTGACCCGGGTCCTCCTCGTCTGCTCGGGTGGCGCGGTGGCACTCATCGCCGCCGCTCCCGTAGCCGCCGTGGCCATCGTCGCCTTTGCCGTGTGGCGGGCAACCTACGGCATGACCATCACCAACGGCATCACCTTGCGGATGCAGGTGCTCCCCGACGACTACCAGTCGCGGGTGGGAAGCGCCGCCCGGCTCATCGCCCTCAGTGGCTCGCCCGTCGGCGCCCTCCTGGCCGGGGTCCTGGCCGGCGGCACCAGCATCCGGGTGGTGATCGCCCTGGCCGCCGTTCCCATCCTGGCCGGCATCGCCCTCGCCTCCCATTTCCACCAGTCACTGGGCTCGGTGCCCGAAGCGGCGCCCTCCTGACGGCGGCGGCGCAAAGGTCAAGGCCGGGGGCAAGAGGAATTGTCCGGGTTTCGGTCGAATCGTTCCTTGTAGACGCCTTTGGTCAGGTTGTGCCGCATGGACATGCGGCCCATGGCCAGGCAGCAAGGAGTGCGCCCATGGCCCGCAACACCAGACGGTTGGCTGCCGCTTCCCTGGCCCTCGGTCTCGGCTTGGCCTCGACCGGCACGGCGGCCCAGGCCGGCACCGGACTGCGCGGCATCCTCGGCATCGGGGATATCGAGCACGGGGTGACCGAAGACGTGCCCATCATCGCCGGCGACCTCGAAACCGGTCTCGGCACCCTGCTGGGCGGCGACGCCGGCCTGCTCCAGATCCTGGGCGGGACCGGAGACCTGCTCGGTGGGATCCTCGGCGGGCTCGGCCTCGGCCAGGACACCGACCTCTCGATCCAGCCCGTGCCCAGTGGGCCGATCCTGGAGCGGCCCCGGGTGGGCGCCGGCCTGCTCGGCAACCTGTTCGGCCTCGCCTCGATCACCGAGTCGCTGGCCGGCCACCTCTAGGTCGAGCACGCGAAGAGGCCCCGCCCCCCGCGGGCGGGGACGGGGCCTCTTCTTCAGCCGGCCTCGGGGATGCTCAAATCCCGGGGAGGGAGAGGCCAAGACCGGCGATGGTCTCCTGAACCTGGGCCAGCACACCGGCAACCTCGGGTACCGCAGGAAGGGCGGGGGTGTCGAGGGGAACGGGAAGGCCGAGGCCGCCCACGACCCCGGTGACGGTGGCCACGAGACCGGCGGCGTCCGGGATGGCCGGCAGGGCCGGGACGTCGAGCGGGAGCTCGAGCGGAAGCCCGGCGACGGTCTCCTCGACACCGGCGAGCGCACCGTGAGCCTCGGCGACGACGGTTTCCGCGTCGGTGGCCACGCCCTGGGCGATCGGGACGTCGACGGGCAGGGCGGGCAGTGAGGCCGTCACGCTGGCGATGACGGCGTCGATGTCGGCGAAGGGGATGCCGGCGAGGTCGACGGGAAGGCCGGCGTCCGCGAGGGTTCCCTCGACCATGCTGCCGACGGTGGCGGCATCGGGGGCGTAGGGCATCGGCGTGATGGCGGCGACGTTGGCGTGGGCGGCCATCCCTCCGACCAGAACGGAGGCGGGGAGGAGGGCACCCAGGATGCTGAGCGCAAGACGCTTCATCGTGCTCCTTCCGTGACGAGGCCGGACACAGGGTGAGGGCACCCGACCAACGGTTCGTGCGAGGGCGATACGGCGAGGACGCGATTGGTACGTTCCCGTCGTTCGGTTCAATTCGCCCCGGGTCCTTCCTCCCCTGCCCGCCCGGAGAACTTTCTGTCACTGCGTGCACATTTGCACTGAATGTCGTCGGTTCGTCACCTTGGCTCCATCGCCCGCTCGGTTGCGATCTACGAAGAGATATCATGAGAACGTGCCCGGCAATAGCGTTCCGCTTCCGACGTCGGTGGCCGGTGGTCTGCTGCGACTGGCGCGCATGGAGGCCGGGATCTCCCAGCGGGAGCTGGCCAGCCGGGCGGGAGTTCCGCAGTCGATGATCGCCGCCTATGAGCGGGGCAGGCGGGAACCGACACTGCCTACTCTGCTGCGCCTCCTGGAAGCTGCCGGCTTCGAGTTGCGACTCCACCTCACGCCGACCGACGACCACGACGCCAGCCTGGCCTGGCAGGGGGCGCAACTCCCCCCCGGCGAGCAACGGCGGCGCCAGGAGGCGGAGGAGGAATTCGTCAGGACAGCGGCTGAACGACTGGCATGAGCAGCGACGCGGGTCCGCCTGTCCTCGATGCGCCCCGCATCCTCGAGGTCCTCAACCGTCATTGCGTCGACTACGTCATCATCGGTGCGTACGCCGCTCAGATGCACGGAGCGCCGATTCGAAAGACGGAGGACATCGACGTCACCCCTTCCCGGGGTCGAGACAACCTCCACCGCCTGTCCATGGCCCTGAGGGAGCTGGGGGCTCGGGTCCGCACCGTCGGGGTACCTGGAGGCCTGGTCTTCGATCACGACGGAACATCCCTCGGTCGATCCGCAATGTGGAACCTCACTTGTCCGTTCGGCGACTTCGATCTCTCCTTCGAACCGTCGGGAACAGAGGGTTTCGCCGACCTGAACCGAGATGCAATGACCTTGGCCGTCGGCGGCGTTCCCGCCCGGGTTGCCAGCCTGGAGGACGTCATCCGTTCCAAACGGGCGGCGGGCAGACCCAAGGACCTCGCGGTGCTCCCGACGCTCATCGCCACCGCCCAGCGCCAGCGACAGGCCGGGGACGCCGTGGGGGAAGCCGATGCTTGAGCGTCAGGCGGGCGAGGTGAGGTAGGCCTCGGTCAGCCAGCCGCGGATGTCGTCGTCGACGTCGGCCGGGGTGCGGAGGTTGGCGACGTGGAAGTAGCTGCCGTGGTAGCGCTGCACCTTCCTGACGATGGTGCGGTGGCGGACCGGGTGGGGCAGCGAGAACGACAGGGCCACCCACTGCTGCATGGGCCGCAGCTGGGCGAAGCTCTTGGACCGCTTGAGGAAGATGCCCACCGAGACCGGCTCGACGTGCACGGGGCCCACCGTCTCCAGGTGGCGCATCACGGCCTCGAAGATGGGCCGCTCGTGGGCCGGGCCGGTCGAGAAGTACTCCTCCAGCGACATGGCCGGGGCACACTCGTGGGCCTGGCGGGGTCGGGCGAACCGGCGGCCGCACTCCGGGCAGATGAACGCCGGCACGGCCGAAATCGTGCCTCATCCACCACCCGCTCGCCTTAGATTGGCCGGCCGTGACCAACCTCGACGGTGCCCTGGTCCGGCTGCGCCCGGCCACCAGGGACGACATCCGCGATCCTCGCCGAGGAGCTCACCGACTGAACGAGCTGTGACTGGAGATGCGATGACCCCCACCCCCGTCCACTTCGACGACGTGTCCGCCCCCCGGCCCGACCTCGCCGCCCTGGCCGGCCTCGTCGGCGCGCTGGAAGCGGGCCTCACCGACGCCCGGACCGTGGAGGAGTGCCTGGCCACGGTGCGGGCCTGGGACGGGCTGCGCCGGGAGGTCGGGACCTACAACGCGCTGGTCGAGCTGCGCTTCAACCAGGACACCACCGACCCCGCCCGCAAGGCCGCCCGGGAGGCGTGGGACGAGGTCCAGCCCCGCTGGACGGAGCTCGAGGTGTCCATGAAGCGGGCCCTGCTGGGCCACCCGTTGCGGGCCGGGCTCGAGGCGGCCCTGGGCGGCCAGGCCTTCGCCCTGTGGGAGTCCGATGTGCTCGCCTTCGATCCGGCCATCAAGGAGGACCTGGCCCGGGAGGCGAAGATCGGCGCCGAGTACGTCGAGCTCCTGGCCTCGGCCGAGCTGTCCTTCGGGGGCGAGCAGCTCAACCTCTCCTCCATCGTGAAGCACCGCCAGAGCGCCGACCGGGACGTCCGCCACGGCGCCGAGCAGGTCCTGTGGGAGTGGTTCGCGGCCAACGGGGAGAACCTCGACCGCATCTTCGACGACCTGGTGGGGCTGCGGACGTCGATGGCGCAGCGCCTCGGCTACGACGACTTCGTCACCATGGGCTACCGGCGGATGTGCCGGGTCGACTACGACCGGGCCGACGTCGAGCGCCTGCGGGCCGCCGTCGTCGACCATGTCGTCCCCTTCACCACCGAGCTGCGGGCCCGGCAGGCCGGCGCCCTGGGCCTCGAGGGCGTCTGCGCCTGGGACGAGGCCGTCCACGACGACCAGGCCAGCCCGGCCCCGGGAGGCGATCACGACTGGATGCTGGCCCGGGCCCGGGAGATGTTCGACGCCATGGGCGACCTCGGCCCCTTCTTCCGGTTGATGGACGACGGCGGCTTCCTCGACCTCGAGACCCGCCAGGGCAAGTCGGGCGGCGGGTTCTGCACCAGCTTCCCCACCGTGGGCATGCCCTTCGTCTTCGCCAACTTCAACGGCACCAAGGGCGACGCCGAGGTCTTCAGCCACGAGATGGGCCACGCCTTCCAGAACTACAAGAGCCGCGGCGTCCCGCTGTTCGACTACCAGTGGCCGACCTACGAGTCGGCCGAGATCCACTCCATGAGCCTCGAGTTCCTCACGTGGCCGCACATGGAGCGGTTCTTCGGGCCCGACGCCGAGCGGTTCCGGCGCGTGCACCTGATCGAGGCAATCCTCTTCCTGCCCTACGGCACGGCCGTCGACCACTTCCAGCACGAGATCTACACCCGCCCCGATCTCAGCCCGGCCGAGCGCCACGACCTGTGGCGGGACATGGAACGGACATACCTCCCGTGGCGGGACTGGGGCGATCTCGACTACCCGGCCCGGGGCGGACGGTGGCAGCTGCAGCGTCACGTCTACCTGATGCCCTTCTATTACATCGACTACGTCCTGGCCCAGACCTGCGCCCTGCAGTTCTGGAGCCGGGCCGAAAGCGACTTCGACGGGGCCATGGCCGCCTACGTCACCCTCTGCGAGCGGGGCGGCCAGGCCCCCTTCCAGGAGCTCGTCCGCTCCGCCGGCCTCACCAGCCCCTTCGAGGCCGGCTGCCTGGCCGAGGTCGTCGGCCGGGCCCGCACCGCCCTCGGCGCTCCATAACCGGGGGCAACCTGCCGATCAGAACGACGTGACCCTGCTGTCAGTCGTCGAGTGGCTGGAGCTGGGAGTCTTCGTCGTGCTGGCGGGAGCGTCCCTGGAGCAGTGGCGCCGCCGCCGGGAGGAGTCGGCCGCCTGGCTGGCCGTGACTTTTGCCCTGCTCGGCGGGATCCTCCTGGCCGACCGGTTCGTCCCCTACTCCCTCAAGGTGACGGGCGACTGGTTCGACCGGCTGTTGATCGTCGACCTCGCCCTGTTCCCCTACTGCCTGTACCGCTTCACCTCCGCCTTCCCGGGGGTGTCGCACCGGGCCCGGGCTCTCGCCGGCCGGGGCACGGCGCTGGTGGCGGCGGCCACCTTCGTCCTCCCCACCATCCCGGGCGGACATCCCGGGTCGTGGCCGTGGTGGTACCAGACCTACGTGGCGATCTTCCTGATCGGATGGACCGCCCTGTCGCTCCTGTCCGTGTTCCGGCTGTGGCGCTGTGGCCGGGGCCAGCCGGAGGTCGCCCGCCAGCGCATGCGCCTGCTGGCCATCGCCGGCGTGGTCCTCAACCTCACGATCTTCCTGCTGGCCAACTCCAACGACCACGCCTGGACCGGAGCGCTCAGCGGGGTGCTCTTCCTCGTCGGCTTCGCCCCGCCACCGGTGCTGCGGGCCCGCTGGCGCCGGCCGGAGCTGGAGGCCTTCCGCCGGGCCCAGGCCGATCTGATGAGCGCCGACGCCTCGGAACGGGTGACGGCGCTGATGCTGCCCCACGCCGCCCGCCTGGTCGGCGCCCGGGCGGCGCTGCTCGTCGATCCCGACGGGGCGGTGCGGGCCTGCCACGGCATCCCCGAACCCGAAGCGGCGCTGCTGGCCGGGCGCCTCCCCACCCCCGACGCCGCCCACGACGGCCCGTTGATCGTGCCCGACATGGTGGCCGTGCGGGTCCGATCGGGGTGGCTGGCGGTCATCGTGACGGCGTCGACGCCGTTCTTCGGGCGGGAGGAGCTCGGTCTCCTCCAGACCCTGGCCCGCCTCGCCGGCCTCGCCCTCGAGCGGGCCGAGCTCTTCGACCGGGAGCGGATCGGGCGCCAGGCCCTGGCCGAACGGGAGTTCCAACTGGCCGAGGCCCAGCGGACAGCCCGCCTGGGCAGCTTCACCTGGGACCTCCGGACCGGCACCGCCACCTGGTCGGACGAGATGTACCGCCTCCTGGGCTTCGCCCCCGGGGGGGTCGCCGACCACGGGGCGGCCTTCGCCTCGCGGCTCCATCCCGACGACCGGGACGGGGTCATCGAGGTCTGGCAGGCGGCCCCGCAGGCCTCGGCGCCGGCCTCGATCGAGTACCGCATCGTCCTGCCCGACGGTGAGACCCGCTGGATCCACGGCCAGTTCCGCCCGGTCTTCGACGAGGCCGGGACGCTCACCCGGCTCATCGGGACGGTCCAGGACATCACCGAGCGCAAGCTGGCCGAGGAGGCCATCCTCTTCCAGGCCGGGCACGACTCGCTCACCCAGCTGCCCAACCGGGCCCTGTTCCTCGACCGTCTCGGCCAGGTGCTCCTCCGGCGCGGCCGCCACCCGTCGGGCACGGCCGTCCTGTTCCTGGACCTCGACCGGTTCAAGTGGCTCAACGACAGCCTGGGCCACGCCGCCGGCGACGAGCTGCTGGTGGCGGTGGCCGCCCGCCTGCAGAGCGCCATGCGGGCCGAGGACACGGTGGCCCGCTTCGGGGGCGACGAGTTCGTGGTGGTCTGCGCCGACGTCACCGACGAGGCCGAGGCCGAGGCGCTGGCCGACCGGCTGGCGGCGGTCCTCGCCGCGCCCCTCCTGGTCGGCGGCGAGGAGACGACGGTCACGGTCAGCATCGGGATCGCCTACGCCCCGCCCGAGAGCGCGGAGGTGAGTGCCGAGTCGCTCGTACGCGATGCCGACGCCGCCATGTACCGGGCCAAGGAACAAGGCCGGAACCGCCACGCCGTCTTCGACACCGACACCCTGGCACTCGCCATCGCCCGCCACGAGACGGCCAACGCCCTGCGCCGGGGCATCGACCGGGGCGAGCTCGTGGTCCACTACCAGCCCGCCCTCGACCTGGCCGGCGGCCGCGTCGTCGGGGTTGAGGGGCTGGTGCGCTGGAACCACCCCCAGCGGGGCCTCATCGGTCCCGCCGACTTCATCTCCCTGGCCGAGGACACCGGCCTCGTCGTCCCCATCGGAGCCGAGGTCCTGGCCACCGCCTGCCGCCAGGTCATGGCCTGGCAGGAGAGCGGATGCGCCCGCGACGACCTGTCCCTGTCGGTCAACCTGGCCGCCCG
Source organism: Acidimicrobiia bacterium (assembly GCA_050741935.1). GTDB lineage: Bacteria > Actinomycetota > Acidimicrobiia > IMCC26256 > BP-133 > CAWBJP01. The sequence goes on from JBOGFE010000644.1 coordinate 34,805, forward strand.
CCAGCTCCTCGCCCCCGACCTGTGCGCCGTCGTCGAGGAGGCGCTGGCCGATTCGGGCTTCGCAGCGCACCGGCTGTGCCTCGAGATCACCGAGAGCGCCCTGCTGGAGGACAGCGACTCCAGCACCCGGGCGCTGGGCCGGCTCAAGTCGCTGGGGGTCCAGATCGGGGTCGACGACTTCGGGACGGGCTTCTCGTCGCTCACCTACCTCAAGCGGTTCCCCGTCGACGTCCTCAAGATCGACCGGTCCTTCGTCGCCGGCGTGTGCCGCGACCGGGAGGACCGGGCCATCGTGGCCAGCGTCATCGACCTGGCCCACGCCTTCGGTCTGACCACGGTGGCCGAAGGGGTGGAGACCGCCGAACAGCTGGCCCAGCTGCGCTCCCTCGGCTGTGAGCAGGGGCAGGGCTACCTGTGGAGCCGCCCCCTGCCGGCGGAGGTCGCCGGCCGGTGGATCGCCGCCCACGCCCGCCCCCGGCACCCCGGGCCGGCTCCGTCCCCGGGGCGGGCCCGCCACCGGGTGCTGCTGGTGGACGACGACGTCTCGCTGCGCCGCCTGACCCGCTTCGTGCTCGACGACGACGGTGGCTTCGAGGTCGTCGGCGAGGCCGGCGACGGGCGCGAGGCCGTCACCCTGGCCCGCCGGCTGCGCCCCGACCTCGTGCTGCTCGACCTGGCCATGCCCGGCATCGGCGGGCTGGAGGCCCTGCCCATGATCCGGGCGGTCGCCCCCGAGGCCCGGGTCGTCGTGCTCTCGGGGCTGGAGCCGGCCGCCTACGCCGAGGCCACCCGCCGCCAGGGCGCCGCCGCCTACTGCGCCAAGGGCGGCGACCCGACCACGCTGCCCGACCTCCTCGGCGTCCTGCTCCTCCAGGGCAACTAGGTCCCGCTCGACGGCGAGGCGCTCCCCCGGCGACCGCGCCGGTTGGCACCCCCTTCCCGGTGGCTATAGAACCATTGCCACGCCACGAAAGGACGCTGCCATGACAGAGCGCCGGTCCCCGGTGAACAGCGACGCCGATCCCTCCCCCATCGGCTCGGTCCCCCCGCGGGGCGAGATCCCCGCCACGATGCACGCCCAGGTGGTGCGCCAGGCCCGTTACGGCGAGCCGGCCACGGCCTTCGAGGTCGAGGTGGTCGACACCCCGTCCATCGGGCCCGACGAGGTCCTCATCTCCGTGATGGCGGCGGGCATCAACTACAACAACGTGTGGGCCGCCCGGGGCTACCCGGTCGACCAGGTGGCCGTCCGCCAGAAGCAGGGCGAGCCCGAGGACTTCCACGTGGGGGGCAGCGACCTGTCGGGCGTCGTCTACGCCGTGGGCGACGACGTCACCAACGTGGGCGTGGGCGACGAGGTCGTGGTCCACCATGGCTGGTGGCTGCCCGAGGACAAGTGGGTGCAGGCGGGCAGGGACCCGATGCTCGCCCCATCGGCCCGCATCTGGGGCTACGACACCAACTACGGCTCCTTCGGCCAGTTCAGCCGGGCCCAGGCCCACCAGGTCATGCCCAAGGCCGAGCGGCTCACCTGGGAGGAGGCGGCCGCCCCCACCCTGGTGGGCACCACCGCCTACCGCATGCTCCACGGCTGGGCGCCCAACACCGTCCAGGCCGACGACGTGGTGCTCGTCTGGGGCGGCTCCGGCGGCCTCGGGTCCCAGGCCATCCAGCTGGCCCGCCACGCCGGCGCCCAGGCCGTGGCCGTCGTCTCCGACGACGAGCGGGGCGCCTACGCCCAGAAGCTGGGGGCGGCGGGCTTCATCAACCGCAGGGACTACGGCCACTGGGGCATCCCGCCCCGGGTCGACGACGCCGCCGGCCAGAAGGAGTGGGGCGCCGGCGCCCGGGCCTTCGGCAAGAAGCTGTCCGAGATCCTCGGCGCCCGCCAGGACCCGGCCATCGTCTTCGAGCACCCGGGCCAGAACACGATCCCGACGAGCATCTACCTGTGCGCCACCGGCGGCATGGTGGTCATCTGCGCCGGAACCACCGGCTACGACGCCGTCGTCGACCTGCGCTACCACTGGACCCGCCAGAAACGGCTCCAGGGTTCGCACGGCACCAACGACGACCAGGCCAACCGGTACAACGAACTGGTCCGCCAGGGCGCCATCGATCCCTGCCTGGGCAAGGTCCGCCCCTTCACCGAGATCCCCGCCGCCCACGAGGACATGGCCCAAGGCGTCGAGGTCTTCGGCAACACCGTGTGCCTGGTGGGCGCCGCTGGACCCGGGAGCGGCCGCCGGGGGTAGCTGGAGGGTGTCGCCACCCGTCATTTTTCGGATGGCGAAAGAAAAAAAACCGCTCTGAGTCCACCAGGTGCCACCCCTCGGGCCCCGCCATGATTTACCTTCGATGGTGTGGAACCGGAGGTGGTGGCGCCGGGGGGACGTCTCCGCCGGCACCGGGCCCTGATCGCCGTACTGTCGGGGCTGTCGCTGGGGGCTGGGGCACTGATCGGGGTGGCGCCGTGGTCGAAGCCGCACCCGGTACGCATGGCGTCCGCGCCCAGGCCCGCCCCGACGACCACGGCGGCGCCGGTCACCGCCCCGCCCACCACCGCGCCTCCCGTGGTCGAGGTGGCCACGACCACCACCACGGTGGCCGCCCCGCCGGTCACGGCCCCGCCTCCCCCGCCCCCCGTGGCGGTGGCGGCGGCCGCGCCCGCGACATTCGGCGCCCGCCTCGAGCAGGCGATGGCGGGAACTCCCGGCTGCCTGGTGGTGGAGCGCGACGGGGTGGTGCTCTTCGAGCGCAACCCGTTGCTGTCGCTGGTGCCCGCCTCCAGCCAGAAGCTGATGGTGGGGATCGCCGCCCTGGCCCGCCTCGGCCCCGACTTCCGATTCGAGACCCAGGTGGTGGCCCCGGTCGCCCCCACCGACGGCCGGCTGGACAACGCCTGGCTGGTCGGCGCCGGCGACCCCTACCTGGACACTCCCGACTACATCGCCTACGCCGCCTCCAAGCCCCGCCTGGTCACGCGGCCCCTCCCGCCCCTCACCACGCTGGCCGCCGCCCTCGTCGCCGCCGGCGTCCGGGACATCCCCGGCGGCCTCTATCCCGACGAGTCCCGCTACGACACCGCCCGGTCCGTGCCCACCTGGAAGCCGTCCTACGTCCGGGAGGCCGAGGTGGGCTCGATCGGCGCCCTCACCGTGAACGAGGGCTTCGATTCCTACGGTTCCTCGCAGGTGGTGGCCGCCGACCCGGCCGCCAACACCACCCGCGCCCTCACCGCCATGCTCCACGAGCGGGGCGTGGCCGCCGCCGAGCCCGGCCCGGCGCCGGACGGCAGCCGCACCGCCCCCGCCGGGGTGGTGGTGGCCTCGGTGCGCTCGGCCCCTCTGGGCGCCATCGTGTCGGCCATGCTCCGGGCCAGCGACAACTACTCCGCCGAGATGCTGCTGCGGGAGCTCGACCGCCAGACGGGCGGGCCGGGCACCACCGCCGGCGGAGCCGCCCGGGTGGTCGAGGAGATGGCCCGGGCCGGCGTCGGTACCGAGGGCGTGCACCTCAACGACGGCTCGGGGCTCGACCTGGGCAACCGGTCGACGTGCCGGGCCCTGCTCGGCGCCCTGGCCCTGTCGGCCCGGCCCGACTTCAGCGCCGCCGGCGAGGGGCTGGCCGTCGCCGGCCGCTCGGGCACGCTGCTCAAGCGCTTCCTGGGCACACCCGTGGAGGGGCGCCTGGCGGCCAAGACCGGATGGCTCTCGGGCGCCGCCGCCCTGGTCGGCCGGATCGACTCGCTGCGCTTCGCCCTGGTGGTGAACGGCAACTTCAACTGGGCCACGGCCGCGGCGCTGCAGCAGCGGGTGGTGGCCGTCCTGGCGACCGCCCCTTGAGGTCCGCGACCCGGGGGCCCACACGACCTACCCTCGGATTGCGTCATTTGACCCGGAGTCGTTTTGCCCGGAGCCGCAGGCGCGAGGTGGCTCCGGCGTCGAAGAGAAGGTAACGAACGGACAGGCTCCCCTACCGGGAGGAATGAGTGACCACGACCTTGCCGCACCACCCCGAGCAGACGGAGGGGGGTGTGGCGACGACCGTGGTGCTCGACACCTGCGTGCTCCTCGCCGACCCCGATTCCCTCTACGCCTTCGGGGACGCCGACATCGTCCTGCCCCTGACGGTCATCGAGGAGCTCGACGGTCACAAGAGCCGCCTCGACGACGTGGGCCGGGCCGCCCGGCACGTGGTCCGTGACCTCGAACGGCTGCGGGTGGAAGGTGGCGGCGATTTCCGCGAGCCCGTCGCCCTCCCCACCGGGGGGACGCTGCGGGTGGAGATCAACGGCCTCCTCCTGGACCGGGTGGCCGGCATCGGCCTCGACCCGACGTCGGGCGACAACCGCATCCTGGCCGCCGCCCTCGGTCTGGCCGAGGCGGGGGAAGCCCGGGTCAAGGTCGTCTCGGCCGACGCCGCCTTGCGCATCAAGGCGTCCCAGCTCGGCCTCACCGCCGAGGACTACCACCGCACCCGCCGCGGCCAGGACGCCCTCGGGGTGCGGGGCTGGCACCGGGTGGACGCCGAGCGCAGCCTGATCGACGCCCTCTACGCCGACGGCCGGGCGCCCATCCCCGCCGCCTTCGACGGGATGGTCACCAACGAGTACGTCGTCCTCTCCGCCGGGTCGTCCTCCGCCCTGGCCCGGGTCTTCGGCGACGAGCTCCACCTCGTCGAACGGCGCCGCCAGGTGTGGGGGCTCACCCCCCGCTCCAAGGAGCAGATCTTCGCCCTCGACCTCCTGATGGACCCCGACGTCGCGGTCGTGGCGCTGTCGGGTTTCGCCGGGACAGGCAAGACGATCCTGGCGCTCGCCGCCGGGCTCGAGCAGGTG
>JBOGFE010000645.1:0-3411 GCA_050741935.1 Acidimicrobiia bacterium
GGTCCACGTGGACGGCGGTGGGCCTCAGGCCGGCCGCCGCCGCCAGGGCCAGGAGCGCGGTCGAATCCGGGCCACCGGAGCATCCGACGACAACCGGCGGCTCCAGGCCGTCGAAATCGCCGGCCCCACCGCCGGGGGTCAGGCGGTCTTGGCGCTCACCCGGTCCAGCCAATGGTCGGGGTCCTCCAGCTCGGACAGGGTGGGCAGATGGTCGGGGCTGCGCCAGGCGGCGTCGAGGGCGGAGAGGCCCTGGCGCTCCTCGACGGCGGAGATGAACTGCTCCCCGACCTCGTACTGGCGCATCTTCATCTCGATCCCGAACAGCTTGCGCAACTGCTTCGACACTCCGCCCGTCTCCCGCCGGGCTTTGAGCACCGCCGACATACGCTCCACGCCGCGGACATGTTCCGCGCCCAGGCGGTCCATGACCACGTTGCCGTGGCCTTCCAGCAGCGACATGAGGGCCTGGACCTGGTCGATCACCTGGCGCTGCTCGTCGGTGGCGAAGAGCCCCACCAGGCCTCCGTCGTCCAACGGGTTGCGACCCCGGCGGGCCGACTCGGCCGCCCGCTCCAGGGCCCGCACCAGGCGCTTCGGGTCGGGCTCGATCATCGACAGCGACCCCTGGACCAGCGAGAGGAAGTAGCCCTTCATCCAGGGCACGGCCCGGAACTGGGCCCGGTGGGTCACCTCGTGGAGGGCGATCCAGAGCCGGAAGTCGCCGGGGCGGAACCCGAAGCGCTTCTCCAGGGCCAGGATGTTGGGCCCGACGTAGTAGACGGCGTCGCTGTTCTCGCCCTCCTCGGGGACGAGCAGGTCGTACTGGCCGAGGACGCGCTGGGCCAGGAAGCCCAACAGCACCCCCATCTCCGCCCCGGCCACGCCCCGCCCCACCGGGGCGAAGGCGCTCTGGGCCATCCGCTCGCCCACCCGGCTGGTGAAGGGCTCGAGCGTGCGCCGGAAGGAGGCCACGTTGGCGTCAACCCACCCCTGGCGGTCGAGCACCATGGCCCGGGCCGGGTCCTCGGGGGCGACGAGACCGGTGAACTCACCCACCAGGCCCTCGGCCCGTCTGGTGGCCGACTCGAAGTCGGCCTGGAGCCCGGAGGCCAGGTAGGAGCGCTCGAGGGGGTCCCGGCCCGCCACCCGGCGCGCCAGCCGTTCCGCCAGTTGCCAGTCGACCGGCTCGGGCGCTGGACCAGACGTGCCGGCCGTCACCCGGCCGACCGCCTCCCCACCCGGATGCCGTACTTGGCCATGACGACGCGCACCAGATAGCCGAGCATCAGCATGACGGCGATGCCGACGAAGCTGAGCGTCAGCACGGGGGCGAGCCAGTAGTGCCAGGGGCGTTTGACCGCGGCGAGCAGCGGGGCGGCCGACGCCGGGGCCCCGGCGAGGAACAGGATGATCGACAGCGCAGCGACGCGTCCGGCCTTCACGAGATCCTCCGGAAGTGGGGTTGGCCCCATGGTACCGGGAGGATGTGCGGCCCCGGGCTACGGAGGGGGCTCGTGCCCGATGGCCTCGGCGATGCGCCGGCGCAGGTCGGGGGGCACGTCGTCGCGGCACTTGCGGGCGATGAGGGACCGGAGATCCGTCTCGAAGCCGAACTTGTCGACGCACGGTGGGCAGTAGTCGAGATGCTTGGCGATGGCCGCCCGCTTCTCCTCGGTCAGCTGCCCATCGAGGTAGTGGTAGATCTGGTGTATCGCCTCGGTGCAGTCCATCATCACTCGATGTTGCATCCCCTCAACGCGCCGGTCCCGTTCCGGTGGCGAGTCCTCGTTCGACGGCGTAATCCCATAACCGCTTCTGGAGCTGCTTTCTTCCGCGGTGCAGCCGGCTCATGACCGTTCCGATGGGAATATCGAGGATTTCAGCGATCTCTTTGTAGGCGAAACCTTCCACGTCGGCCAGTAGGACGGCCATGCGGAACTGCTCGGGAAGGGACTCCAGCGCTTCTTTGACCTCGACGTCGGGAATGTTCTCGAGCACCTCCGCTTCCGGGCTGCGCCCGGCCATGGCCGCCTCCAGGCCCCCGAGCCGGCGATAGAGGTAGAGGTCCTCCACGTCCTCGATGTCGCTCTGCTCGGGCCGGCGCTTGGCCGCCCGGTACTGGTTGATGAAGGTGTTGGTGAGGATCCGGTAGAGCCAGGCCTTGAGGTTGGTGCCCTCCTGGAAGGTGTTGAAGGCGCGGTAGGCGCGCAGGTAGGTCTCCTGGACGAGATCCTCGGCGTCGGCCGGGTTGCGCGTCATCCGCAGGGCGGCCGAGTACAGCGGCCCCATGTAGGGCATGGCGAGCTCGGAGAAGGTCGCCGGGTCGGCCATGCCGGGGCAGCCTACCGGGGTGGTGGGGACGGGTCGGAGCCCACCCGGCGGGCCACCACGATGTCGTCGCGGTCGAAGACCGTCTCGAACTCGCCTTCGAGGAGGTCATGGAACAGACCCGTGTCCGGTCCGGTCAGCCGGCGGTCCACCACCAGCCACTGCACCAGCTCGGGGTCGGGCGGGTCCTCGTTGGCCAGACCCCAGTTGGAGGGAACCCACGGGTTGGGCCAGTCGTAGATCAGCCGTCGGTGGGCCAGGTGGGGGACGAACTCGTAGGTGGCGCTCACCGACGCGTCGGCCGGCGGGAACGCCACCGCCTCCTGCTTGGAGGCCCGCCGGGGATCGAACGACGAGGCCCACCAGTCGTTGTCGTACTCCCGGCCCACGGGCGAGACACCCCACAGAACGGCGCCGGCCAGCGACGTGGCCGCCAGCGCGCCGGCCAGCAGCCGGCGGACGGCGCGGCGCCCGCCGAACCGGGCGATCGCCTCCACCGTGGCCAGGGTCAGAGCGGTGAGGGGCAGGGCCGAGAAGTGGTACGAGATGCTCCGGGTGAACCCCGCCTCGGACACCACGTTGAGGACGAACTGGGGCGCCCCGAGCCCGGCGGCGCCGGGGGCGAGCAGGGGCAGGAAACCGAAGGGGCCCAGCATCTGCCACACGTAGGTGCGGGCGTCGGGCGCCCCCAGGGCGCGCAGGATGCGGGTGGGGTGGAACACCAGCGTGGTGACGATCTCCCACGGGGAATCCCCGAGGTCGCTGAAGAGGTGGTCGTAGAAGGCCTCGCCGCTGACGCCCGGCAGCAGGACCCGGTTGACGAAGAGGAACCAGGCCCCGGCCGCCACCGCCGTCAGCGCTCCCACCCGGCGCCGCCGGCTCCGGGAGTCGGGGGACGCCCCCCGGGAGAGGAACACGACGACGCCCAGGACGGCGGCCGCCAGGGCCACGTCCTCCTTCCAGGAGACGGCGTAGACGAGGCAGGCGGCGAACCAGCCCCAGCGCTCCCGCCGGGCGAACCACCAGGCGAAGAAGAGCGGGGTGATGGCCATGACCTCGGGATGGAACGTCTCCCAGGCGAAG
>JBOGFE010000646.1:0-10452 GCA_050741935.1 Acidimicrobiia bacterium
GGTTGGGATCGGGGACCCGCAGCGAGTCCCGGGTCAGGCGGGCGTTGACGAGCGCCTCGTCCATCGCCGCGTCCTCCTGCTCCGACACCAGGTAGTTGCGCACCAGCCCGTAGCTCACGGCCGAGAAGGCCACGCTGAGGAGGAGGGCCCCGAAGGCGAAGGCGAGGGTGACCCGGGTCCGCAGCCCGAGGCGCCGGCGCCGGGCGGCGATGGTGTCCGGCTCCCGCCAGGGCCGGCCCCGCCGCCCCGGCTGCGTCTCGGTTTGCCCCATCGTCAGGGCTGGAGCTTGTAGCCCAGGCCCCGGGCCGTCACCACATAGCGGGGGTGGGCGGCGTCGGCTTCGACCTTGGTGCGCAGGCGCCGGACGTGGACGTCGACCAGGCGCCCGTCGCCGAAGTAGTCGTAGCCCCACACCTTCTCCAGGAGCTGCTCGCGGGAGAAGACCCGGCCCGGGCTGCCGGCCAGCTCGCACAGGAGCCGGAACTCCGTCTTGGTGAGGGAGATCCGCTCGCCGCCCCGGAGCACCTCGCCGGCGTCGGGGCTGATCTCGAGGTCGCCGAAGACCATGGTGGCCGGGGTGTGCTCGGTGCTGCGGGCCCGGCGCAGCAGGGCCCGGATGCGGGCGGCCAGCTCCTTGGGCACGAAGGGCTTGGTGACGTAGTCGTCGGCGCCGGCCTCGAGACCGGCGACCACGTCGTGGGTGTCGGTGCGGGCGGTGACCATCACGATGGGGACGTCGCTGTGGCGCCGGAGCGACCGGCAGACCTCGAATCCGTCGATGCCGGGCAGCATGAGGTCGATGAGGACGACGTCGGCGGGCCGGCGGGCGAAGGCCTCCAGGGCCTCCTCGCCGCTGGCGGCCTCGATGACCGTGTAGCCCTCGTCTTCGAGCGCCAGGCGCATGGCGGCCTGGATCCGCTCGTCGTCCTCCACGGTCAGGATTCGTGCGCCCACGCCCCAGATGATGCCTCCCCGGGCTGGTCAGCGGGCCGCAATGTCGTCCGAATAGGGTGGATTTGTTCGCAGATTTCTCGCCGGAAAGCTGGTTGGAAGGGCCATCCAGCGGGAAGGAAGATTTCTCGAGGCCCCCGGGCCGGGGGTTCGTGGCGACCGGGGACAAGCCGTCACGATGCCCTTTCTTCGAGGGTGACAGACTGGGGTCATGAGCGAACTGCACCCCGTCCCCATCGGCGGCGAGCGCTTCACGGGCCAGGAATCCCTGGCCGTGCGCTCCCCCTACGACGGTTCCGAGCTGGGCCGGGTGCCGGCCTGCGGTGCGGCCGAGGTCGACCGGGCGGTGGCCGCCGGCCGGGCGGTCCTCGACACCGGGCCGCTGCCGGCGTGGCGCCGGGCGGAGATCCTCGACACCGCCGCCGGCCTGCTGAGCGAGCGGACGGAGTCGCTGGCGAGGATCATCGCCGCCGAGGCGGCCAAACCGATCAAGACGGCCCGGGTGGAAGCCAAGCGGGCGGTGTCGACGTTCACCTTCGCCGCCGTCGAGGCCCGGCGGCTGGCCGGGGAGATGGTGCCCCTGGACGCATCCGACGTGGGCGAGGGCAAGCTGGCCTTCACCCTGCGCCTGCCCATCGGGGTCATCGGCGCCATCAGCCCGTTCAACTTCCCCCTGAACCTGGTGGCCCACAAGCTCGCCCCCGCCATCGCCGCCGGCTGCCCGGTGGTGCTCAAGCCGGCCAGCCAGACGCCGCTGTCGGCCATCGCCCTGGCCAACCTGCTGCTCGACGAGGCCGGGCTGCCGGAGGGCTGGCTGTCGGTCGTCACCGGCAAGGGCTCGGTGGTGGGCGAGGCCCTGGTGACCCACCCCGGGGTGGCGATGCTGACCTTCACGGGCTCGCCCGAGGTGGGCTGGGACATCCGCGCCAAGGCCGCCCGGAAGAAGGTCAGCCTGGAGCTGGGCAACAACTCGCCGGTGATCATCGAAGCCGACGGCGACTGGGAGACGGCGGCCAGGAAGATCGCCGTGGCCGGGTTCTCCCACGCCGGGCAGTCGTGCATCTCCACCCAGCGGATCTATGTCCACTCGTCGCTGGCGGGTGCGTTCACCGACCGGTTGGTGGGCCTGGTCGAGGACCTGGTGCTGGGCGACCCCATGGACGAGACGACCGACGTCTCGGCGTTGATCTCCGAAGGCGACCGCGACCGGGTGGCGGCGTGGATCGAGGAGGCGGAGGGGGCCGGGGCCAAGGTGCTGGCCGGCGGGGAGGTCCGGGGCGGGTTGCTGGCCCCCACGGTGCTGTCCGGGGTGCTGCCGGACATGAAGGTGTGCTCCCAGGAGGTGTTCGGGCCGGTGGTGGCCATCGCCACCTACGACCAGCTCGACGAGGCTCTGGCTCTGGCCAACGACACCCGCTACGGCCTCCAGGCGGCGATCTTCACCGCCAGCCTGCCCGTCGCCCTGCGGGCCGCCCGGGAGCTCGACTTCGGGGGGGTCCTGATCAACGAGGTGCCCACCTGGCGGGCCGACCAGATGCCCTACGGCGGGGTGCGGGACTCGGGCAACACCCGGGAGGGGCCCCACTACGCGGTGGAGGAGATGACCGAGCGCCGCCTGGTGGTCGTCCAGGCCTGAGGCCGGCCACCCCGCGGCAGTTCCGCCCCAAGGACCTGATCGCGAATGGCAGCAGAGAGCGCGCCGAAACCGGGACCGGCTGTGAGCGCGGTCCCGGTCTCGGGCGGTCAGGGGGTCAGGTGGCCCCGCGCCGCGAGCGGGCCACCATGACGCTGACCAGGCCGGCGACCACCAGACCGGTGATGGTCGCCGGCAGATTGCGGGATTCGCTTCCGGTACGGGGAAGCTCGGCCGGGGTGGTGAGCACGATGTGCTCGGTGGTGATGACCTCGGCGCCGTCGCTGCCCGTCACCTTGACCAGGCTCACGGCCGGGTAGAGCAGTTCGGTGCGAGGCGGCGGGTCGTCGTTGTCGGCAACGATGGCGTGCGCCGGAGCGGCAAACAGCAGGGCCCCCACGGTCAAGCCGGTGGCGAGACTGCAACGGCCCAGGGTTTTCCCGGCCATGAGCTACTCCCGATTCGTTTCCGATGATCGGGGGCGCCGGGTTCGCCACTAGCTCCCCGCCGGCCAGGCGACCAACGCGGCCGGCGGTTCTCTGCTTCGCCCCTGCCGGACGCCGACGCGAGGTCGGGCGTCCGACAAGGACCGATTCTCGGGCCCCGGTCCCACGGGCAACCCACGGGAATCACAACAGCAGCCCAACTGGCGCCCGGGCCGGGATGGCTTGTCCTGCAAGGGGAAGCGTCGTCCCGATCGTCCCCGTCGACACCGATGGGGCGTCTCCACATACTCAACCTCGTTCGTTCAACGAGGAGGTTTCCGTGCCCAATACCATCCCGGGCCGGCCCGCGGCGGCGGGTGGCCCGGTGTCCGCAGCCAGCGGGTCGCCGCGGCGGCGACTCGTCCCCGTGGTCATGGCCGGGGGCGCCCTGATGGTGGCGCTGTCCGCCACCCCCGCCCTGGGCGCCGTCACCGGCGGCTGCCAGGGAGCGGGGACCATCGCCGGCACACGCCACGACGCAGCGACGCTCGATCCCGACAACCCCATCAGCATCCCCGAGGAGGCCGACGTGGCCTACGAGGGTTCCGTCCCGCTGCCGGCGGGCGACACCGACCGGACCTACTCCGGGAAGATCGACCTGCAGCTGCCCCTGGGCAACAGCGTGACCGTGGCCGACTGGTCCGGCTCGTCGAAGCTGGTGTCCAAGGCCGGTACCTACCACTACTCGATCCCCGCCATCGTGCCCCGGGGCATCAAGGTCACCGCCGATGGCACCCACAGCCACGATGGGCTCCCGGCGCCGTGCATGGGCACGTTCTCCATCCAACTCGAGGGTGGCCCGCTCGACTCGCCGGCGCCGACGGCGGCGGCCGCGGCCGGCACTCTCGCCACCGGGGCGGCGCTCATCACCGCGGCCCGCCCGAAGGGAGGTAGGCCGTGAAGCAGCGAGGCCATCCTGTCCGCGGCGCCATCGCCGGGTTCTTCTTCGGGCTGTTCATCAGCCTCGACCTCGTGATCTTCGGGCTGATGCCCGTCGAGGCCGACGCGCTGGCTCTCATCCCCCTCCTGGGCCTCATCGCCGGGATCGTTCTGGGCATCACGGCGCCGGTGCGCCGGAAGGCCTCCGGCTCCCAGCCGGTCGGCCTGCCCAAGCCAGGGGCGAGCCCAGCCTGACCATCGTCGCGGTGCCGGCCCAATCCAGTCCGTGCTCCTCAGGTGCGACCCCGCACCTGGGCAGCGCTGTTTCTCGTTGCTCCCGGAGGAAACCATGAACCTGAAGAAACTGTCCGTCGAAACACAGATCCTGGTTGTCGCCGGGCTGTTCCTGGTGCTCGACCTGTTGTTCATGCCCTGGCACCGCATCAGCATCAGCATCCCCGGCATCGTCTCGGTCACCGAGAACCGGTCGGCGATCCAATCCCCCAACGGCCTCCTCGGCCTCCTGGCGCTGCTCGTCGCGGCCGCCGTCGTGGCCCAGGTGGTCGTGGTCAACTTCACCTCCATCAAGCTGCCGAGGATCCCCATGAGCTGGGCCCGGGTCAACCTCGTGGCGTCCGCCGCCGTGGCCGCTCTCCTCGTGCTCAAGCTGGTCCTGGAGATCGACTTCCTCGGCCTCGGGGCCTGGCTGTCCCTCCCGGCCGCCGGCGCCATGGTCTTCGCCGGCGTCCGCCTCAACCAATCCACACTGGCCAGCTCCTTCATCGCCCCCAGGTCCGCCACCTTCGATGACACCCCCCTCACCTCGTTCCTCGACTTCGGCCCCCAGCCCTCACCCGAACAGATCCGCGCCGCCATGTCAGGCCAGGTCGCGCGGCCGGTGTCCGGGCCTCCGCCGGCCCCGGCGCCGTCGCCGTCCTCGTCCACGTCGTCCTCGCCCACGTCGCCGTCCACATCCACGTCTCCGCAGGCACAGGCGCCGACGCCGACGCCGGCACCGGCACCCCAGACCTTCGCGGCCGAGCTCGAGGCGGAGGACGTCTTCCCCAACTGACCGGCGGGTCAGGGTGGGTCAGGGCCGGGCTCCCTCGGGCGAAGGAGCCCGGCCCTTCGATCGCGGGCGGTCTTCTCCTGGTGGTGCGGCCCGCATCGGGGTACGAGGTTCTTGTAGGAGGTAGGCCCCCAGTTGGCGTGGGGGTTCACGTGGTCCCACTCCAGGTGGTGGCGCCGGTCGCAGTCCGGCTCCACACACAAGACGCCGTCGAAGTCGGGTAGCGGCCCGAGCTCGAGCGCGGTCCGGAGCTCGGCCTTCAGGTGACGGCCGTAGTGGGCCACGGTGGTGATGTCGACGCCGTCGTGGAGGACGGCCTTCACGAAGGCGTCCTCGCCGAGCTCCCGGACCTGCGACACGGGTGCCGGCCCGCCCCCCACCAGGTGCACGGGCTCGCCGGGATGGGGGTGGCCGCGCCGGTAGGCGCGCAGGTCGCAGACGATCACGAGATCGGCGGAGCGAGCTTTGCCCCTGCCCGATCCGTTGACCAGCTTGATCAGGGCGTCGGCGGCGTGGGCCTCCCAGGCCTCCGCCCGCCCGTCCCCCTTCGCCTGCCGGCGCAGCCGGTCCGCCTCGGCGTCGAGCCGGTTCACGAAGGGCAACCCGACTTCGGGTGGCAGGGCGCCGGCGAAGGCGACCATTCCCATCTGGTTGCGCCAGTGTCGGATTGACCGCTCACGATGCTGGCGGCGGTGAAGGTCCGCAGGGTCGATCGCGCCCAGTCGAGCCTTGAGCGCCCGGTCCCGCAGGGACCTCAGGCTCCCGTTTCTGGCCAGGGGAAGCAGCGCCGCCTCTGACCCGGGGCACTCGGCCTCCGTCCTGGCCAACTCGGCGGCCTGCGCCAATGACAGCTCACCGGCGGCGGCCGCTGCCCGGGTGTCGGGCATGTCCTCGAGCGCCTTGGCCGTCGCCAACGTCGCCTTGGCCTCCGTCATCGACGTGCCGCTGGTGCGGGCCAGCCAGTCGGCGGCGTCGGCGAACCCCTTCTGCCGATGGGCCCCGCACTCGGCTGCCCGCGCCGCGGCCCGCGCCCGGGCCGCGGCACAGGCCTTCTCCGTCGCCGCCAATCCCTCGGCCAGGGCGGCACAGTCCTCGCCGGTGAACCGCTTCGGGTCGAAGGCGACCAATGCCTCCCGCAGCAATCGGGCAAGGTCGACGATGCCAGGCACGACACCTCCTCTGATCCCCCGGCGCGCACGAGCACCGGAATCTGAATCGGAAAGGAGGGCTGCCCCTCGAGGCCAGGGTTGGTGGATCCACCGACCCGGCGGGCGTAGCCTATCGAACGGAGGTACGAAATTGCAAGGGTGTTTTTCTCACGGCTTCGGCAAGCGAGCAGGCCCGGACCCCCGTCGTGGAACGGGGCCCGGGCCTTCGCCTTCTTCGTGCGCTCCTGGGGAATGTCGGGGTGACCGGCTACGAAACGACGCTGCCTCGGGGGCGTTTGCCGGCGATGCGGGTGGCGAGGCCGAGTAACAGCAACAGCCCGCCGATTCCCGCCATCCATCCGGCCGAGACACCGGTACGGGGAAGCTCCTCCGCCACCCCGGCAACCGTCGTGTCCTTGGTCAGGGTCTCCCCGAGAACGGCTGGGGCTACCCCTGGGGCACTGGCCGGGCCTTGCGGACCGGCGGGACCGGCGGCACCCGCGGCTCCGGCCGAGCCGGCGGGACCCTGGGATCCGGTGGCCCCGGCGGGGCCGACACCGCCGTCCTGGCCGTCAGCACCGTCACCACCGTCAGCGCCGGCGGGGCCCTCAGGACCGGCCGGACCGGCGGGGCCCTGGGTGCCGAAGACCAGGAAGCAGCGGAAGCTCTGGCTGTCGCCCGAGTCCTCGGTGTCGGTGTTGTGGACGAAGATGATGTCGTTGGGTCCGTTGTAGACGGCGGCTTCGGACCAGCTCAGGTTGGTGTGGACGACGAACCTCGGACTGCCGTCGTCGTTGGTGCCGGTGTAGTCGCAGGCGTCGTAGTCGTTTCCGTTGCTGTCGTTGTTGTCGGCGGCGGCGACACCGGCCATGCTCGCGACACCCAGGATCACCAGGGCGACGGCGGGGAAGATCTTCCTCACTGCCCGACCTCCTCGTGAGAGTTACGGGCCCCGGACTCGGCCTCTGAGTGGGCCCTCCTCCTCTCGAAGATTGGGAGGGGAAACCCACGACGAGGGCACAACGTCGTCAACTCCAGCCCAACAGCCGCGCCGACCCGCGACTCGTCCGCTCCGGCACCGGACATGCCGATTGCGCCCGGGCGCGCTGAACGCTCCCGCGGACCGTGGCGGGACCGCTAGCCTGCCGGCGCCCGAAGGCGAGGTGAGGTGCGCCGTGAAGTACGTCGAGGAGTCCTGGGAAGCGGCGGGCGGCGCCAGGCTGTGGGCCCGGCGCTGGGAACCCGACGGGGCGCCGGTGGCGGTGGTCGACCTCGTCCATGGCCTCGGCGAGCACGCCGGCCGCTACGGGGACCTCGTGGGGCGACTGACCGGCGCCGGCTACGCAGTGTGCGCCATCGATCTCCGCGGCCACGGCCACTCGAGCGGGCCGCGGGGCCACACGATCGTGGACGACTGCCTGGGTGACATCGACCGGCTCCTCGACGAGACCGTCCGCCGCTTCCCCGACCGTCCCCGCTTCCTCTACGGCCACAGCTTCGGCGGCCTGCTCGTCCTAAACCACCTGCTGCACCACCGGCCGGCGGTGGCGGGTGCCGTCGTCACCGGCGCGGCCCTCCACACCGACCTGCGGGCCCAGAAGCTCAAGGTGCTCGCCACCCAGGTCCTGGGCCGTTTCCTCCCGGCGGTCACGCTGCCGTCGGGCCTCGACGCCGGGCTGATCTCCCGCGATCCGGCCGTCGTCGTCGCCTACCTGGCCGACCCCCTGGTCCACGACAAGGTCTCCCTCGGCCTCGGCCGCCAGGCGCTCAGCGCCATCGACCACACGCTGGCCCACGCCGGTGAGCTGTCCGTGCCCACCCTCGTTCTCCATGGCGGCGCCGATCGCCTCACCTTCCCGTCGGGCAGCCGGGCCTTCGCACGCGCCGCCGGCGGCGAATGCACCCTGCGCATCGTCGACGACCTGTTCCACGAGCTCCACCACGAGCCGGAGCGGGAGGCCGTCTTCGACGAGATCGTCGCCTGGCTGGACGGCCACCGGGGCTGACGAGCACGACGGCCTGCTCCAACGCTCAAGCGCCCCCCGGGGAGGGGGGCGCTTGAAGGTTCGGGGTGCAAGCTGCGTTCGCTCTATCTGCCGTGATCCCCCATCACAAGGTAGTGACCGTGAAGGAGAAGACGGCGCTGGTCGCGGCACCCTGGACAGCTCGGGCGTAGTAGGTGACATTGTCGCTGAGGTTGGCGGGGCCGCTCTGGCCAGACGTCCAGCTGCCCCCCGTCGGAGTGTTCAGCGACGACGTCCCCGCGCCGCTCCCACCAGGACAGGGGAACGTGTCGACGGTGCAGATGCTGACCGTGATGGTGGTCCCTGCCACAGCCCCCGTGCCGCTGAAGCTGACCTTCTTGCTGCCACCGCTCCCGGCGACCGAGGTGATGGCAAATGTTGCGGTGTTCACGGTGAAGGACTGCTGGACCTGGGGAGCGGCGTTCCAGTTGGTGTTGCCGGCCTGGTTGGCGTTGACCACACACGTCCCGGCACCGACGAAGCTCACCGTCGACCCCGACACCGTGCACACCCCGATGCTCCCGGAGGTGAATACGACCGTGAGACCCGAGGTGGCCGTCGCCGTCACCGTGTAGGTCGCCCCGCCGACCACCGCACCCGAGGGAGCGGTCGACGTGAACGAGATCGTCTGCGACCCCTTGCCCACGGTGAAGGACTGCTGGACCTGGGGAGCGGCGTTCCAGTCGGTGTTGCCGGCCTGGTTGGCGTTGACCACACACGTCCCGGCGCCGACGAAGGTCACCGTCGACCCCGACACCGTGCACACCAGGGGCGCTCCGGAGCTGAACGTCACCGGGTTGCCAGAACCGCCGCCAGTCGCCGTGACCGTGTAGGTCGCCCCGCCCACCACCGCACCGGCGGGAGCCGACGAGGTGAAGGTGATCGTCTGGGCGCCCTTGCCGATGGCGAAGGACTGCTGGGCCTGAGGAGCCGGCTCGTAGTCGTCGTTGCCGGCCTGGTCAGCGTTGACCACACACGTCCCCACGGCCGAGAAACTGACCGTCGCACCCACCAGCGAACAACCCGAGCTCGACCCGTCGAGACTGAACGTCACCGGGTTGCCCGAACCGCCGCCAGTCGCCGTCACCGTGTACGTCGCCCCGCCCACCACCGCACCCGAGGGAGCCGACGACGTGAAGGAGATCGCCTGAGGGGTCTTGACCTTGACCGAGCCACTCGCGTCGCTGATGGCGGTCCAGGATCCAGTGCCGAGAACGGCTGTGACCTTGTAGGTGTAGGTACCCGGAGGCACGGATGTGTCGTCGCACTGGGTCGGGGATGTCAGGAGCGGCGAGGTAAGCGAGGAGCCACAAGCATCGACAGGAGACGGGGTGCCACCCAGGCGCTGCACGTGGTAACCGCTGGGTGCGACGGCGGGAGCACTGGCGTCACTTCCAGTCCAGGTGACATGGATCGTCCCCGGCGTTGGCTGCGTGACCGCGACACCGGTCGGCGGGTTGATCGTCGCCACCGTGCCGGATGCCGCGACCGCGCCGCCGGAGATGAAGTAGGCCCAGGCGACGGCGGCCATGCCGACGGTGCCGGCCGTGGCGGCCGGGATGGCGAGGAACTTCAGGTAGCGCTTCATGCCTTCGTCCCCGTGCCTTCGTAGGAGAGCTTGAACGTGGCGTTCTTGCAGGCGTCCTGGTTGGTGTCGAGGTTGAGCATCTCGACCAGCGGCCACAGGCCCGGATCCACACCGAGCTCCAACAGCGACATGGTCGAGCGGGCGGGGACGACCACCTCGCCGGTGAGGCCGTGCACCACCGACAGGTTGTCGTCGCCGATGCAGCCGGGGTTCGTGGTCTCGGGCTCGACGGTGACCTCGACCCCGAGCACCCTGAGCGGGAAGTTGTACGGGTTGCCGAGCGAGAGGTTGACGCGCTCGCTGGTGCCGGGATACAGGACCTGGTCGAGGGAGCCGGTGATCTCGAAGCCGCTGCGCAGGAGGATCGTCCAGGTGTAGGTCGCCGGAGCGCTCAGCGCGGCGGAGGCGTTGATGGCCCGCACTTCGAAGGTGTGCTCGCCGGGCTCGAGCTTGTTGTAGTTGGCGGTGCCGCTGTTGCAGGAGGAGACCGCCCCGCCGTCGAGCCGGCAGCGGAACCCGACGCCGGACTGGCCCGTGAACTTGAACTGGGCCGTCGTATCGAAGGTGGGGTCTTCGGGAGCCTTGGTGATCGTCGGGGGCAGCGGCGTCGAACCGTTGGAGCCACCCGGCTGGGCTGCGGCGCCGACGGTGTCACCGCTGTCGGAGCTGCCGCCC
>JBOGFE010000647.1:0-5789 GCA_050741935.1 Acidimicrobiia bacterium
GGTCCCGCCTGGGGGCGCCGCTGCGCCGGCTGGCCACGGCCGCCTCCCAGATCAGCCAGGGCGACCTGTCGGTGCGGACCGGCCTGCGCAGCCCGGACGAGATCGGCCAGCTGGGCTCGTCGTTCGACGAGATGGCCGGCTCGGTGGAGCGGATGGCCTCGGAGCTGCGGGAGGCGGCCGCCCAGATGGAGGCGGTCCTCAACTCCATGACCGACGCCCTGGTGGCCGCCGACCCCGTCGGGCTGGTGGCCATGATGAACCCGGCGGCGGAGGCCATGCTCGGCGTCCGGGCCAGCCGGGAGATCGGCAAGCCGGTCGTCGAGGTCATCCGGGCCCAGGACCGCAGCGGGGGGTCGCTCTCCGACCGCTTCGAGCTGCCCAACTTCGAGGCCTGGTCGGCGGTGGGGATGGTGGAGACCCGCAAGGACCAGCTCCTGCCGGTGGCCCTCTCCGGGGCCCCGATCCGCAGCGAGTCGGGCGGGGTGCTGGGCGCGGTCTACGTCCTGCGCGACATGCGCCGGGAGCTGGAGATCGAGCGGGCCAAGACGGAGTTCCTGTCCAACATCTCCCATGAGCTGCGCACCCCCCTCACCCCCATCAAGGGCTATGCGGAGATGCTGCGCCGGGACCGGGACATGCCCGAGTCCCGCAAGCTGGCCCCGGACAAGGTCGGCAGCTTCCTGGAGGGCATCCTGGAGTCCTCCGAGCGCCTGGAGCGCACGGTGGACATCCTGGTCAATTTCGCCGCCAGCTCCGCCGGCCGCCTCGTCCTGCGGCCCGAGCCCGTCGACGTCGGTGCCCTGGTTCACCAGGTTTGTGAAAGATGGCGCTCAAGAAGTCCCCTCCACCGTGTCGAAGAACTAGTCAACGGCCGGCCGCGACTGCTGGCCGACCGCCGTTTGCTCGAACGGGCCATCGACGAACTGATGGACAACGCCGTGAAGTATTCGCCAGAAGGGGGCCAGGTGAAGGTTGGTGCCCAGCTCATTGGAGCCGGGGACGGCCGCGCCGTGGAACTCTCGGTGGCGGACGAGGGCATCGGGATCGCACCTTCGGACTTCGACCGGGTCTTCGCCGACTTCTCCCAGATCGACGGCTCGGCCACCCGCCGCTTCGGGGGCCTGGGCCTCGGCCTGCCCTTCGTCCAGCGGGTGATCACCGCCCACAACGGGACCATGGACGCCACCTCCGAGCCGGGGCGGGGCTCGACCTTCTTCGTCCGCATCCCCATCTCGTCCGCTTCGGGCATCGGCAACGGGCGGTCCGGCCCGTGAACGTCCTCAACCGGACCGTCGTGGCGCCGCTGTCGAGCGCCATCATCGCCGTGATGATCGCCGGCATCGTGGTGGTGGGGGTGGACCGTTCCGGCATCCAGGTCCAGCCCGGTGAGGCCCGCCTCGAGTCGCAGGGCGTCGTCGAGGTGTCCGTCGACGGGTTCTCCTTCATCCGGGCCGAAGGCAGCCAGATCCTCAACCATGACGACCGGGTCCGGGTCCTCGACGGCAGCGCCCGCCTCGAGCTGCCCAACTCGTCGGTGGCCGAGCTGCGGGCCGGTTCGGCCGTCGCCATCGCCGACGGTGGGGACGCCGCCCTCGTCCTGGAAGAGGGCGACCTGCTGGTCTCGGCCCCCCGGGACACGGTCGAGGTCGACGGGGGCACGGCCCTCGTCTCGGTGGTGGGGGCGGCCAAGCTGCGCCGCAACGCCTCCCTGGTGGCCGGGGTCTACGACGGCAACGTGATGCTCCTCCGGGACGCCAACCGCTTCCCCATCCCCCGCTACCGGCAGGCGGCGGCGGCGGGCACCGGGCTGCTCCCCGACACGGCCGAGCCGTTGCTGCTGTCCCGGGACGACGAGTGGGACCGCCGCATGCTGCCCGAGGTCCTCGAGCTCGACACCCAGCTGGGTGCCCTGGGCCAGAACTTCGAGCGCACGCTGGGCGGCGCCGCCGTGAGCCCGGAGATGTACGCCGCCATGGTCCCCGAGGTGGCGGGCAGCGTGAGCCAGCCCCTGCTCGCCGGACGGGCGCCGGCCGAGAACCTCATCGGCCTGATCCTGATCGCCCTGGACAAGGGCGACTTCAAGACCCGGGTGGACCGGGTGTTCGGGTTCCGCTCGGCCGGTGCCAGCTGGGGGCTGGTAGCCGCCGACCGCAACCTCAACCCCGTCCCCGTCCTCGACCACCTCGAGGTCGCCCTGGCCGCCGTCCGCTCCGGTGACACCGGCGGCGGCGAGCTCGCCTCCGACGTGACCAAGCAGCTGCGCGGCCTGCTCGGCGGGATCCTGCCTCCGGGAACCGGAGGCGGTTCCACCGAGGAGATCGCCGCCCCCGCCACCCCGGGATCGGGCACACCCGGCGGGACCCCGGGCTCCAACCCCAACCCCGGTGGCCAGATCCCGGGCGGCGGCGAGCCCGGGAGCCAGCCCACCCCGCCCGGCGGAACGCCCCCGTCCACGCCTCCTCCGTCCAAGCGGCTCGACCTCCCCCCGACCGGCACGCTCCTCGACCCCATCCTCGAGCCCGTGGTGGACCCGCTCGAGTCCCTGCTCTCCGGCCTGCTGGACGGCCTCCTCGGGGTCCAGCCGGTGACCGAGCCGACCTTCCCCCCGCCCCTGTCGGCGACGGCGGTGGCGTCGACCCCGACCCCGCCGACGACCAGCACCACGCCCACGACCACGGGCGGCATCCTGGGTGGTCTGACCGGCACCGTGGGGGGCCTGCTCGGCAGCTAGGCCACCCGGCTGACCCTTCGCGCCGGTGGACAGCCTCTAGCATCCCCGTCCGTGAAGATGCCGACGGCCGCGGGCCGACGCCGGGGACTGGGCAACAGACGGGCATGGTTGGTGGGGCTGGCGGGCCTGCTGCTGCTCCTGCTGGTGAGCCTGCGGGGCATCGCCGGCTTCTACACCGACTACCTGTGGTTCGACGAGATCGGCTACACGGAGGTGTGGCGGGGCCTGCTGGTGGCCAAGGGGCTTCCGGCCGTGGTCTTCACCTCCGCCTTCTTCCTGCTCATCCTGGGCAACCTCATCATCGCCGACCGCTTCGCTCCCCGGTTCCGCCCCGCCGGCCCCGAAGAGGAGCTGGTGGAGCGCTACCGCCAGCTGGTCGGCCCCTACATCGGGCGGGTGCGGGTGGCGGTGGCCGCGTTCCTCGCCCTGGTGGCCGGCGGCGGGCTGACCAACCAGTGGCACGAGTGGGTGCTGTTCCGCAACCGGGTCGACTTCGGCGTCCCCGACGCCCAGTTCGGCACCGACGTCGGCTTCTTCGTCTTCACCATGCCGTTCCTGCGCTTCATCTTCGACTGGGCCTTCGCCGCCCTCGTCATCGTCCTGCTGGTGACGTCGGTGGCCCACTACCTGAACGGCGGGATCCGGGTCCAGGGGCCCCTGCAGCGGGTCACGCCCCAGGTCAAGGCGCACCTGTCGGTGGTCCTGGGGGCCATGGCCCTGCTCAAGGCCTTCGGCTACTGGCTCGAGCGCTACGAGCTCAACTTCTCCACCCGGGGGACCGTCGTGGGGGCGAGCTACACCGACGTCCGGGCCGAGCTGCCGGCGCTGAACATGCTCATCGTCATCTCGGTGGCCGCCGCCCTGCTGTTCCTGGTCAACATCCGGCTCCGGGGCTGGGTCCTGCCCGCCATCGCCGTCGGCCTGTGGGGCTTCGTCTCCCTCGTCATCGGGACGATCTACCCGGCCGCCGTGCAGCGCTTCTCGGTGGAGCCCAACGAGTTCCAGAAGGAGTCGCGCTTCATCGAGCGCAACATCAAGGCCACCCGGGCCGCCTTCGGGCTCGACCGGGTCGAGGTGCGCGACTTCGCCTACAAGGAGGACCTCCAGGCCGCCGACATCCAGGCCAACGAGGGCACCATCGGCGACGCCCGGCTGTGGGACCCCAACGTGCTGGAGCAGACGTACCGGGCCATCCAGCAGTTCCGGCCCCAGTACATCTTCGGCGACGTCGACATCGACCGCTACGAGCTCGATGGGGAGACCCACCAGGTCGTCCTCTCGGCCCGGGAGCTCGACCTCGACAACCTGCCCAGCCAGACGTGGCAGAACCGCCACCTCGTCTACACCCACGGCTACGGCGTCGTGGCCTCCCCCTCCAACGGGGTGACCGACCGGGGCCTGCCGGAGTTCCTGCTCAAGGACATCCCGCCCCAGGGCACCGGCCTGGAGGTCACCCAGCCCGCCATCTACTACGGCGAGCGCCTCTCCGGCTACGCCATCGTCAACACCAAGCAGAAGGAGTACGACTTCCCGTCCGAGCCCCGGGACACCGTCACCACCTACCGGGGTGACGGCGGCGTGCCCATGAAGGGCCTGGTCCGCCGGGGCGCCTTCTTCCTGCGCTTCGGGGAGTTCAAGCTGCTCCTCTCCGACCAGATCACCCCCTCGTCCCGGGCCCTGTACCTGCGGGACATCCGGGAACGGGTGTCCAAGGCGGCGCCGTTCCTGCGCTACGACTCCGACCCCTATCCCGTGGTGCTCGACGGGCGGGTCCTGTGGGTCATCGACGCCTACACCACCACCAACCGCTACCCCTACTCCCAGGGCTACCTGATGACCCACGCCGACCGCCTCCCGGCCAACAGCGGGCTCCGGGGCGGCCGGTTCAACTACGTGCGCAACTCGGTCAAGGCGACCGTCGACGCCTACGACGGGAAGGTGAAGTTCTACGTCTTCGCCGAGGGCACGGGTCGCGACCCGATCGTCGAGGCCTATCGCAAGGCCTTCCCCCGGCTCTTCGCCGACCGGTCCGAGATGCCGCCCGGCCTCGAGGGGCACCTGCGCTACCCCGAGGACCTCTTCCGGGTCCAGACCGACCACTTCAGCGAGTACCACGTCACCGAGCCCCAGCCCTTCTACAACAACTCCCGCCAGTGGGCGGTGGCCCAGGATCCCGGGTCGGGGCCGCTGCTGCTCGACGCCGGCGGGACGACGGTGAACACCCTGGCGCCGGCACCGGGCGGACGGGCGTCGACGGTGCCCCTGTCCCGCAAGCCGCGCATGGAGCCCTACTACCTCCAGATGCGCCTGCCGGGCCAGACCAAGGAGAGCTTCCTCATCCTCCAACCCTTCGTGCCCACCGCCCGGGGAGGTGAGGAGCTCACCAACCTGGTGTCGTTCATGGTCGCCAAGTCGGACCCGGGGGAGTACGGGCGGCTGGAGGCCTACCAGATGCCGGTGGGCCAGGTCATCCGCGGGCCGGACCAGATCAACACCATCATCAACACGACCCCGGAGATCTCGGGGCAGTTCACCCTGCTCAACCGGTCGGGCTCCCAGGTCCGCCAGGGCAGCCTGCTGCTCATTCCCGTCGAGGAGTCGATCCTCTACATCCGCCCGCTCTACCTCCAGGGCACGCAGGGGACGAAGCTGCCCGAGTTCAAGTTCGTGGCCGTGGCCTACGCCGACCGGGCCGTGCTCGGCACCAACCTGAACCAGGCGCTGGCCAAGCTGTTCCCGGGGCTCTCGCCGGAAGGTCCGCCGGGTACCACCCCGCCGGTGACCACCCTGCCGGGGGTCCCGCCGCCGGTGACGCCGCCGCCGGCCGGAGGCGACATCAACAGCCTGCTGGCCCAGGCCGACGCCGCCTACCAGGAGGCCCAGACGGCGCTGCGCAACGGCGATCTGGCCGGCTACCAGCGGGCCTTCGACCGGGTGGCCGAACTGATCCGTCAGGCGCAGGCGGCCTCAGGGGCAACTTCCACACCGGAAAGCACAACCACGACGACGGCCCCAGGCGGATAGCCCGCCCTATCCCCCGGTGTCGGGATGCTGCGGG
>JBOGFE010000648.1:0-11552 GCA_050741935.1 Acidimicrobiia bacterium
GTCGGTGTCGAGTTCCTCCATGGCCGACGCCCCCCGATCGGGGTCGATCTCGGCCACCACCACCCGGGCGCCCTCGGCCAGGAACCGCTGGGCGTAGGCCAGGCCGATCCCCTGGCCCGCCCCGGTGACGATGGCGACCTTGCCTTCCAGGCGCATGGGCATCCACTCCCGTCTCGCCGTTTCTGTGGGTTTTTCTGCCAGCAATCGCTGGCACAGGACCCACAAGTTCCGGTTTGCGGATCGAGCCTAGAGTGTCGTCCGCCACGAAAGGGGGCCACGGATGGCATTCGAGGAGCTGAAGAAACGGCACGCGGCGATGTGGGGCTCGGCCCCGTTCGAGCGGATCGCGGACACGCTCGCCGACATGCACCGGGCGATCGTCGAGGCCGTCGACGGCGGGCCCGGCGACCGGTGGCTGGACGTCGGGTGCGGCACGGGCGAGCTGGCGTTCATGGCGGTCGAGACCGGCGCCGAGGTGAAGGGTGCCGACCTGGCGCCGGTGCTCGTCGAGACGGCGCGCCGGCAGGCGGGAGATCGCGGCGTGGACGCGACGTTCGAGGTCGCGGATGTCGAGGCGCTCCCGTACGGGGACGAGAGCTTCGAGATCGTGACCTCGACGGTCGGCGCGATCTTCGCTCCGAACCACCGCGCGGCCGCGGCGGAGCTCGCCCGCGTCTGCCGGCCGGGAGGTCGGCTCGGACTCACGGCGTGGTCGTCGGGCGGCGAGGTCGACGAGTTCTTCCAGATCATCGGCTCCTACGCGCCGCCGCCGCCCGAGGGCGCCGGCATCGCCGCCACGTGGGGCGAGCCGGGCTACGCGGAGTCGTTGCTCGGCGACGCGTTCGACCTCACGACGACGGAGCACGACACGCCGTGGCGCGCCGAGTCGGCCGAGGACATGTGGACCGAGTTTTCGGAGGCGTTCGGGCCGATCAAGACGCTGCTCGGCGCGCTCCCGCCGGAACGGGCCGCCGCGTTCAAGGACGACCTGCTGAGCTTCTTCCGCCGGGAGGAGACGGACGCCGGCCTGACGATGTCCCGGCCGTACCTCCTGATCCTCGGCGTCCGGAAGGGCTAGCTGCCCGGGGGGATCAGACCCGACCGGACGTGCTCGTTGCGGACCCCGATGGCCAGCACCCGGGGAATGAGCCGGCGCAGGAACGGAAGTCGGGGCCCGACCCGGAAGGTCCACGGCAGCCGGGCGGAGGGCCCGGCGTCGAGCGCGCCCCCGATGAGGGCCTTCGCCATGAAAACCTGGAACCGCTGGGTGAGCGCAGTGGGGAGCTCCCGGCGGCGCTGGACGCGGGCCAGGTCCCTCTCCTCCAGCCGGCCCGAGCGGAGGGGCTCGGCCAGCAGGTTGGCGGCGGCCACCGCGTCCTGGATGGCCAGGTTGATCCCGACGCCTCCGATGGGGCTCATGGCATGGGCGGCGTCGCCGATACAGAGGAAGCCGGGCCGGTACCAGCGCTCGAGCCGGTTGACGCGGACCTCGAGGAACCCCACCCGGCCCCAGTCCTCCACCTCCCGCACCCGGTCGCAGAGGAAGGGCAGGTGCCGGGCCAGCTCCGCCTGCAACGTCTCGATCCCGGAGCCCTTGAGGGTGTCGAAGCCGCCCTTGGGGACGACGTAGCCGGCCTGCCAGTAGTCGTGGCGGTCGAGCATGGGGAAGATCCGCCCGGGCGCGACCTTGAGGAAGGGGCCCGAGGGATCGCCGGCCAGCCTGGAGATTCGGAACCACAGCACGTCCATGGGGGCGCCGTAGTCGGTGGCCACGAGACCCGCCGCCTGGCGCAGCGCGGAGTGGCGGCCGTCGGCGGCCACGGTGAGGGCCGCCCGGATCTCCCCGACCCCGTCCGGCCCCCGGTAGCGCACGCCTCCCACCCGGCCGTCCGACTCGATCAGCTCGTAGGCCTGCGCTTCCATCTTCAGGGTGAAGGTCCGGTAGCGCCGGGCGGCACCGGTGAGGAAGTTCAGGAAGTCCCACTGGGGCACGAAGGCCACGTACTGGAATCGTCCCGGGAGCGTCTTCATGTCGCCGAGGACGGATGTGCCCTCGTCGGTCTGCAGGCTGAAGGCCGTGCCCCGCTGGTGGGGCAGCCGCTCGAACTCGCCCAGGAGGCCGAGCTCGTCGAGCACCTGCAGGGTCGAGGCGTGGATGGTGTCGCCCCGGAAGTCGCGGAAGAAGTCGGCGTGCTTCTCGAGGACCACGACGTCGATGCCGGCCCGGGCCAGGAGGAGGCCGAGCACGGCGCCGGCCGGTCCACAGCCGGCGATGCAACAGGTGGTGGATTCGGTGGATGTCACTCCCGGCAGGGGCCACCGGCGGCGACCACCCGCTGCGTCCACTCCACGGCGGCCGCGAACCACTGCCGGGACGTGTAGTGGACGTTCATGTCGTGGCCGGCCTCGGGGAGGACGTACTGCTCGAAGCAGCTGGTGCTGTCGAACCACTGGCGCGAGCGGGACGTCGTCGAGTCCGGCGCCGAGCACGGCTCGAAGGCGCAGAACCAGGCGTCGTACTCCCCGATCGCATCCAGGACCGGCGCCGTGATGCCGTCGGACTCCCCCATGACCGGCGGGAAGGTCCGCCCGTCGTCCCGGGTGAAGGTCTCCTTGGTGGCCTCGTCCATCTCGATGATCTTCGGGTCGACCTGGTCCTGGCGATAGAACACGTGGCGCTGCCCGGCCCGGGACGTGAGGTAGCCGTCGTCGAGGTCGGCGAAGCGGCCCCCCTCCTCGTTGGCCGAGCGGAGGTTGCCCCAGAACTCGCGCAGGAAGGCGGGGTCGAACTCGTGCTGGAGGCCGGCGATGATCACGCCGTCGACCTGATCGGCGTAGCGGTTGCCCACGCCGTAGGCGATCACCGCGCCGTAGCTGTGCCCGACGATGACCACCTGGTCGAAGGCGACGCCGAACCGCCCGCTGCGCAGGGCCCGGATCAGCTGGCCGAAGATGAAGATCTGGGAGTCGGTGGTGACCTCGGAGGAGTCGGGGTGGCTGCTGCCGGCCATCCCGAGCCGGGTCACGTTGAGGGTGGCGATGCCGGCCTCGTTCATGGCCCGCACGTAGGAGTAGCGCTCGGGCTGGTACGGGAGGTCCCAGGTCGTCGGCCCGTAGGTGGCGCCCGACATGAGGAGGTGGACGACCCGGCCCGGAGCCGCGCCGCACAGCTCCACGACGATCCGCTGATCGGCGGGCCGGCCCGCTCCGAGCGCCACCGCCACGACGTCGTCGAGGCAGGCGGCGCCGGCGCTCTCAGCCCCGCCCGGGGCCGCCGGGGGAACGAGCACCCCGACAACGAGGGTCAGGCCCATCAGCCATCTGGCGCGCCCCGGTGCAACCATCCCGCCTCCCCCCAGGCCGGCACGATCTCCGTGCATCCATGGTAGACGGGAGGAACGCGACGGCCCCGGCGCGGGTGCTCAGCGCCGGGACCGGTCGATGCTCGGGGGCTGCTACGTGTAGTCGTTGTCCCCGTTGGTGTGGCCGTTGCCGGGAGCAGCCGAGGTCCTCGGCTCGGGCTCACCCTGGGACCACCAGGGCGGAGCCCACTCGGGACGAGTGGGGCGCCCGCGCATCCCATTTCCGCCGTTCCCCGCATAGTGCTGGGGTGCCGGGTCGTCGTAGCCCTCGACCAGGTCGACCATGCCGTCGGCCCGGCGGCCGGTGTCCTCGTCGGCCCCGAGCCAGGCCTTGGCCTGCTCCACGAACGTGCCCGCCTTGGACAGGCAGTCGAGAACGGAGCTCTCGATGACCCGCAGGTGGTCGACACGCTCCTGGGCGCCGTTGACGATGTGGACCGCGTCGTTGCGGGCGTCGTTGACGATCTGGGCCGCTTCCGCCTCGGCGGCGGTGCGGCGGGCCTGCGCCTCGCGGCGGGCCTGTTCCAGCGTCTCCTCGGCCTCCACCTGGGCGGCCCGGGCGACCATCTCGGCCTCCTGGCGCAGGCGGGCGGCCGCCGCCCTGGCACTGTCGATCTCGGCTTCGACCTCGGCCCGGATTCTCCGGACCTCGGTGTCGGCGTCCGCAGTGATGCGGTCGGCCGTCTCCGAAGCCATCTCCATGAGGCTCTTGAACCCGCCCTCCACCTGGAGGAACACGTTCTCGGCCGCCACCTTGGAGGTCGCCTCGTGCACCGCCTCGCCGAGTTCCATGAGGAACGCGTCGACGAGATCCTTGTCGTAACCCTGTCGTCGAAGGGGGAACTCCTTCGACCTGATGTCTTCTGCCCTCAGGTTCATGCTCGGCGTATTCGGCGGAGCAACAGCACAATCCTGCCCGGAAGCAGTCAAACCCCCCGATCAGGCTGCTTTTGTCGTGTTCGCCACGATTGCCTCGACCACGGTGTCCCATACGCCCCGGGGGAGGTCGTGGCCCATGCCCTCGATGATGAGCAGCTCGGCGCCGGGAATGGCCTCGGCCGTGGCCCGGCCCCACGACGGGCGGACGAGCGGGTCGGCGGCGCCGTGGATGACGAGCGTGGGCAGCTCGAGCTTGGCCAGGGACGGCCTCCAGTCGCCCGAGGCGACGACGGCGCACAGCTGACGGGCGCCGCCCACGGGGTGGTACGAGCGGTCGTAGGCCTGCCCCGACCGGACCCGGTACTCGTCCTCGTCGATGGGGAAGCCGGGCGAGCCGATGATCCGCGACCCCTCGAGCGACTGGTTGATCGCCTCCTCCCGGGACCGGGCCGGCGGCCGGAGCAGCAGCACCCCCGCCTCCGGGGCGGCCGGGTCGGAGGACATGTCGCCGGTGGGCGTGGACATGATCGAGCACAGCGACAGCACCCGGTCGGGGTGGTGGACGGCCAGGTGCTGGGCGATCATCCCGCCCATCGACACCCCGACCGCGTGGGCGGCACCGACCCCGAGGCCGTCGAGCACGCCGGCCCCGTCGGCGGCCATGTCGGTCAGGCGGTAGGTGGCCTGGGAGGTGTCGCCCTGGATGGCGGCGAGGACGTCGGGCGGGGGGCCGTCCGTCCGGGTCGAGAGCCCCACGTCCCGGTTGTCGTAGCGGATGACGAAGAAGCCGCGTCGGGCCAGGTCGGCGCAGAACTCGTCGGGCCAGTGGATGAGCTGGGCGCCCAGCCCCATCACCAGCAGGATCGCCGGGTCCGAGCGGTCGCCGGTGGTCTCGTACTCGATGGTGAGGCCGTTGACGGTCGCTTGGGGCATGGACGCTCCTGGTTCGTCTCGCCGGTGGTTCAGGTCTCGATCAGGTGCCGGCGCAGGTCCCCGAGCCGGTCGGCGGCCAGGCCGTGGGCCTCCAGGTACCCGGCCGCCCCACCCCATCCCTCGGCCAGGTGGGCCAGGGTGACCTCCATCGTCTCCCCGGCTGCGCCCAGGAGGATGCTGATGCCCGCCCCGTTGGGATCGACGCTGGGTAAGAACTCGACCAGCATCTTCCGGAGCCGCCCCACGTCGGGGGCCAGCTTGCGGTAGTCCTCCACGATGGCGGCGTCGTCCACGCCCACGGCCGACTGGATCAGGGCGGCGAGCACACCGGTCCGGTCCTTGCCGGCCGCGCAGCCGAAGCCGGCGGGGAGCCCGTCGACCATGGCGTCGACGATCCCGGCCAGGGTCCTGCCCTGTTCGTCGAGGATCCGGAGATAGACCGAACGGAGGATGCGCGCCGCCACCTCGGCCGACGCCGCCGCCTCGTGGGCCATGGCCAGCAGGTCGCTCAGCCGGCCGATCGAGACGGGGAAGTGGCGGTAGTCGATCCCCTGCCCTGCGGCCCAGGCCGACAGCTGCTCCCGGTCCTCCACCTCACTGCGCATGTCGAAGAGCCGGCGGAGACCGACCCCGCCGAGGTGGGCGAGGTCATCCCGGCCGACCAGCGCGCCGGACACCCGGTAGAGCAGGCCCGTGCGGAACCGGCCGCCGGCCACCGGACGGCCTCCGATGTCGGCGATGGCCAGCTCGCTGCCGGTGTTGACGGGTTGCACGGCCGGGGAGGCTACCGGCGTCGTTCCCCACCTGGTCGTACTCAGGTTGACGGGACGGCGCCCACGGCGCCGCCGGGCCGGCCCGGCGACTACAGCGGGGCGGTCAGCTCGAGCTGGATGCCGTCGGGGTCCCGGAAGGGCAGTAGGGCGACGCCGAAGGGCACGAGGTCGAAGATCTCCCCGTGCGTGACGCCCAGCTCGTCCATGGTCGCGGCGGCCGCCTCGAGGTCCTTCTTGCTCTCCACGTTGAAGCTCAGGTGGTCGAGTCCGACGCGGAAGGGATCGAAGGAGTCCTGGGCGCTCTGGCGGGCGGCGTCGGTGGGCCGGAGGCCGATGAAGATGCCGGCGTTCATCAGCACGATGCCGCCCTGGAGGTTGTCGACCAGCGCCTGGTAGTGGGGATCGTCCTCCGGCGGCAGGGAGTCCATCGCCACCTGGAAGCCGAGCACATCGGTGTAGAAGGCCCGGGAACGGTCGAGATCGTTGACGCTCAGGCGGATGTGATGCACCCCTCCGACGGTCAGCTGGGCCATGACAGCTCCTTTCCCCCACGTGCCGATCAGGCGACGCTAGCCGCTGACGGCGCGCCCCACTGTCGGGGTGCCCGGCAGGCTCCGGGATGAGGATGAGCCTGCCGGGTGGAGCTCAGCCCGTTCCGGCCGTCGCCCTCAGACTTGGGCCGGGGCGGGCATGGCTTCGATCTGGGTCAAAAGGTCAACGCGATCGAAGTAGAAGCGCTTGGCCACGATGCGCTCGGACGCCATCTCGTAGATCACGACGCACTGGAGCTTCACGCGCCGTCCAGTGGCGGGGATGTCTCCAGACGGGCTGTGCAAGGTCCCGTCGTGAGTTCCTGAGAAGGTGGCCTCGACGGCGACCCATGACCCTTCCGACGCCCGCTGCACCGTCGTGATCCATCCGTCGGGGAATGCTTCCCACATGGCCCGGGCAAACACCCCGGCCTCCTCCAGACCGCGGAGCGTCGCCCCGGGGACGACGAACTCCAGCTCCGGGCTGGAGATGGCGACTTTCGCCTCCAGGTCCTGGTCATTGAAGGCGCGGATGTCCCGCTCTGCCAAGTCTTCCGCACTGTACATATCGACTCCCTTCCTCACCGCCGCCCGCTCAGGCGACGCATCTCCAGGCGACGGTACGGCCAGCGGCCGCTGGCATGAAGGCCGCTCGTCGCCCTTGGAGTGCGAAAGAATGCTCCTTCACGGCCGGGCTAGACGGCCCGTCTCCGCAGCGCCTCCACATCTCGGACCGTGATGCTCCGCCGCCGGGTTTCCACCAGGCCGCGGCTCCGGAGCGACTGCAGGGCGTTGCCCACCGCCTTGCGGGAGGCGCCCACCCAGCCGGCCAGCTCCTCCTGTGTCAACGAGACGGTGATGCGGACGCCGCCGCCATCCGGGACGCCGAAATCCTCGGCCAACTCCAGCAGCCGGCGGGCGACCCGACCCACGCTGTCGTAGGCGCCGAACTCGACGCGCTGACGGTCGGCGTCGCGCAGACGGCGGCTCAACATCTGGAGGAGCCCGATCGCCACTTGGGGATGCGCGCAGAGGAAGTCACGGAACCGTGCGACGGTGAGGACCAGCGCCTCCACCGGCTCCAGCGCGGTGGCGGTCGCCGACCGGGGTTCGCCGTCGAGGGCCGACAGCTCGCCGAGGAGGTCACCGGGCGACCGGACGGCGAGGACCACCTCCCTCCCGTGCTCCGTGAAGTAGGACACCTTGACCCGGCCGGCGAGGAGGACCACCACGCGGTCGGACAGCTCCCCCTCGTTGAAGAGCGTCGAACCCCGGGGAAACCGCCGTCGCCTCCCGGTCTCGAAGAGTCGATCCCGCTCCCCCGGCGTCAGCGACCCGGTGAAGCTTCCCGGGGGGCTCGTGGGCGCAACGCCTGCCATGCCCGACCCCGGGCTAGTGACCGAGGGCCAGCGCGTCGCTGACCTGGGGGGCGGAGAGGAACCGGGCCTGGCGGTCCCCGGTCAG
This sequence comes from Acidimicrobiia bacterium, assembly GCA_050741935.1. Classification (GTDB taxonomy): domain Bacteria; phylum Actinomycetota; class Acidimicrobiia; order IMCC26256; family BP-133; genus CAWBJP01. The sequence goes on from JBOGFE010000648.1 coordinate 7,942, forward strand.
GCCGGCGGCAAAGGCGTCGATGACCACCTGGGTCCGGGCGCGGGCGAGTCCCGCCCCTTCGTCGTCGCCGGTGCCGGCCAGCGCCTCGGCCAGTCGGCCCGCCGCCCGCCAGGTTGTCGGCGGGTGGCCCAGGCGTTCGGCCCCCGCCAGCGCGGCGCGCAGCTCACCCAAGCCCTCAGCCTCTCGTCGGAGCTTGAGCAGGGCAGCCCCCAGCACGGTGCGAGCCGCCACCTCGTACTTGAGCCTGCCCACGCTGGTCGCTCGAGCCAGGGCGTCGGTGGCGGCGACGGCCGCCTCCTCCGGCCTCCCCAGGGCCAGGTCGATCTCGGCCCGGGCGTAGGCCAGCCGCCCCTGGACGAGCCACTCGTGCCATCCCTCCAGCATCTCGGCCTCGCGCCATAGGCCCGGCCAGGCCCGATCGGCGCGTCCGGGCTCACCTTCGAGCAGGTCGGCGAAGAGCAGATCGGCACGGCCCTGGAGCGCGGCCAGGAGGAACCCGGACGCCTTGCCGAACTCGATCGCCTCCTCGTTCCGGGCCCTCGCCTCGCCCAGGGCGAAAAGCTCGCGCAGCGCGCCGGACCACATGTTGAGGGCGCGCGCCGTCCACCGGGGAAGGATCTCGAGCTCCCGGCCCTGGGCCACGACGTGTTCGAGGACCTGCAGCGCCTCTTCGTGGTGGCCCAGCCCCACCAGTGCCATGCCGAGGTTGCCTCCGCCGAGGACCACCTCTTCGATCGCCCGCAGCTCCATGCCGAGCGCGTAGCCATGGCGACACAGCTCGACGGCCCGGTCGCACTGCCCCGTCCAGTAGCAGAGCATCCCGGTCATGGCCGAGTGGTTGGCGAAGTCGCGGGGTCGCTCCCCGGGCACCCAGGCCTGGAAGGCCTGCTCGGCGATGACGAGCGCATCAGGGACTGACCCGTCGTGGGTCGTTCCCTGGCTCAGCATGGCGAGCGCCGGGCCCCGCAGATCCTCGGCGCCCAGGTCGTCGGCCAGCTCGACGGCCCGGCCGGCGAAACGGCGGGTGCCCTCGCCGTCGAGGAGCCAGTAGGCAGCCTCGGCCCGTTTGAGCAGGGCTTCGAGCTCCTCGCGCCCGGTGAGCTCGGGGAGCAACGGGTCAAGCTCGCGGATGACCACCTCGTAGTCGCCGCCCTCCGAGAGGGCCTCCACGCGATCGAGCAGGATCCGCCGGCCGGTGACGGGGTCGGGGGCCAACGCCAGCGCCTGGGTGTAGAGGTCGACCGCCTCGTTCTTCGCCCAGCCGCGACGGGCATGATCAGCCGCCAGCAGGAGGTACCGGAGCGTGCGCTCGTCGTCGCCGGCCTCGTGCCAGTGATGAGCGAGGAGGGAAGCCGATTCGGCCAGGCGATCGCCCGCCTTGTCCTCGAGGAACCCGGCCACCTGCCGGTGGCGGTGCCGGCGCACGCCTCGGGGCAGGATCGAGTAGGCCACGTCCCGGATGAGCATGTGTTTGAAGACGTACTCCTGATCACCCTGGAACCGGGACGTGGACTGCCGCCGGACGAAATCGCGGGTCTCGAGCAGGCTGAGGATCTCCTCCTGACCGGCGCCCGGGGTCAGGCGCTCGAGCGCTCCGATCCAGAACAGCTTCCCGATCACGGAGGCGTTCAGGAGGGCGGTGCGGGCTTCGGGGTGGAGCGCATCGATGCGGGCGGCGATGGTGGCGCGCACGCTGGTCGGGAGGTCGTCGGCGGCCATGCCCGTATCGTTGAGGGAGGCGGCCAGCTCCTCGAGGAAGAGGGGATTCCCCCCGGCCGTCTCCGCCAGGCGCTCGACCGTCGCCTGCGGCGTGCCGGCGGCCAGGAGCTGCTCGGCCAGCATCTTCGACTCATCGGCCAACAAGGCCTGGAGCGGCAGGGTGACCGAGGCCGAGAGCCCGCCCCCCCAGGCCGGCCGGGAGTCGAGCAGCTCGGGGCGGGCGAGGGCGAGGAGCAGAACCGGTGCGTCGCGGACCCGGCCCGCCAGGTACTCCAGCAGGTCGAGGAGGCTCGGGTCGGCCCAATGGAGGTCTTCGAAGACGAACACGGCGGGCTTGTCCCGAGCCACGGCTTCGACGAGGCGCCGGGCGAGGAAGAACAGACTCTGGCGGTCGGCGGTGGGTGTCTCCTCGCCGACACCGACCAGCCGGGCGAGTTGAGCGGCGAGGTCGTTGGCGGGTTCACCGGGAAAGAGGGTGGCCAGGACGTCGACCAGTTTGGAACGGGCGCCGGGTGCGGGGTCCGTCTCGAGGATCTCGGCCAGGCCCTTGACCTGGAGAGCGAACGCGCCGTAGCCGGTCTGCTCGCCGTAGGGAAGGGATCGGCCCCGGAGCACGCGGGCGCCCTGAGCCATGACGAGCCGGGAGAACTCCACCTCGAGGCGAGTCTTTCCGATGCCGGCAGGGCCGAGCACCGTCACCAGGTGCGCTTGGCGCTCCTTCACGACCCGCTCCCAGATGGAGATGAGCACTCCCGTCTCCTGGTCGCGCCCCACCATGGCCTGGGACGAGAAGGGATGCTCGGCAGGGTCGGCCACCGGCGCCAGCGCCCGCCAGGCGCGGATCGGGGAAGCCTTTCCCTTGACGAGGGTCGGCCCTACGTCCTCATAGCGAATCCTCCACCTGGTCGCCTGCCAGGTCCCCTCTCCGACGAGCACGCCGCCGGGGGGCGCGGCTTCCTGCAAGCGCTTGCCGACGTTCACCTCGTCGCCGTACACGGTCACCTCTCGGCGGCTGTCCGGACCCACTGGTCCGAACACCATCTCGCCGGTGTTCACCCCGACGCGCAGCAACATCCCCTGACGGTCACCGGTGCCACCGGAGACGCAACGTTCCATCTCCAGGGCCGCCCGGACGGCCCGTTCCGGATCATCTCCGAGGGCGACGGGCGCGCCGAAGACCGCCAGCAGCTCGTCGCCGGCCAGACGGGAGACGAAACCCCCGAGGGCCTCGACGATTCGACCCATGTCCTGCAGGCACCGATCGATCAGGGAGCGCACGTCCTCGGGGTCCAACCGTTCCGAGAGGCCGGTGAACCCGCACAGGTCGGCAAAGACGACCGTGGCCCAGCGTCGCTCCTCGGCCGGTTCCGCCGGCGCCGGCGTTCCGGCCGGTAGGAGCGCCTGCAGGAGCACTCCGCAGTTGCCGCAGAATCGGAAACCGGATGAGTTGGGCGCCTGGCAGGCCGGGCACCGCTCCATGAGCGACGTGCCGCAGGCCCCACAGAAGTGCTGGGTCGCGGCGTTGCTGACGCAACAGTGGGGACACGTCGTCATGTCCATGTTCCCCCCTTTGGCCGCTCTCCCGGGGCGCGAACGTCGGGGCCCAACATACGACGATCAAGTCGCGGCGAGAAGGCCGGCGGTCACTCGGCGAAAGGGAAGATGTGCGCGTCGGGGGCGCGCTGGATGCGCCCCGCGTCGGCCGGGATTCAGCGTCAGGCGACCGCGCGCCTGTCCCAGGCCGAGCTTGCTCGCCACCCGGCAAAGGCCGTGAGGTCGTGGCCGCCGCCCGCACCGGCGCCCGCGCCCCGGACGAAGCCGAAGCGGGGCGCCACACTGTCGGTCGACACCACCCCTGGAGGGCCCGATGAGCCGGCGTGACCAGATCTGCA
>JBOGFE010000649.1:0-5310 GCA_050741935.1 Acidimicrobiia bacterium
AAAGAACCCGATCACCCAACCCCCCCAGAAGCCCCGACACAGAAGCCAACAACCATCGAACGAACAACCGAGGAACGGGGACTTCTACCTGGCCACCAGCGGGGACCACGAACTGGCCGTTGACAGCGCCTCTCGGTGCCTCTCGGCGCCTCTCGGCGGTTCTATGCCAAAGCTATGCCATTCGGGCCAAGCAGAAGGGGCCCCGGTTGCCCGAGACCCCTTGTGACCTGCACTTTCGATGGTGGCGGGGGAGGGATTTGAACCCTCGACCTTCGGGTTATGAGCCCGACGAGCTACCAGACTGCTCCACCCCGCGGCGCGCGGCCAGACTAGCAGAAGCCTCCGGCGGCCGATCCGGGCCGCTTCGGCGATACTTGTAAGTCCGGCGCTTCTGTTTCCTGTGACGTCCCGACCCCTACGGGGCGGCGGGTTTGTCACAGAGAAGCGGTGGACTCGGGCGGGCGGCCCAGGGCGGGTCAGTCGGCGCCGGGGGGGTCGTCGAGGCCGAGGCGCAGCCAGGTGAGCATCTGGCGGAGCTGGTGGTAGGCCGCCAGGCGGGCTTCGTCGGTGCCGGAGGCCTCGGCCGCTTCGGCGACGGCGTCCAGGCGGCGGACCATGGTGGGGCCGATCTCGAGGAGGCCGGCGGACGCCTCGCTGGCCCAGCGGGCCAGGACGTAATGGACGATGGCGCCGAGGGGCACCCCCGTCCCATCACTCAGGATCCGGATGGTGGCCAGGGGGTCGGCCGAGGCGTACAGCGCCACGTCGGTCTTGAAGTTGGCGTCGGGATCGTCGTCGGGCCAGGGGCCGGTCCAGCGCTCCAGGCGGATGGTGGGGCCGGCGTCGTCCATGGCTGCATCTTCGCCCAGCGCCGAAGTCCCCCGCGACGAGCGGCAACTACCATCGCCGCTGGTGGAAACCAGCGCCCTCATCGAAGAAATCGGGCACCGCATGGCTCGCTCCGGGCTGCGGTGGACGCCCGGTCGCCGGGCGGTGGTCGACATCTTCGAGGCCGCCCGCTCCCCGCTGTCCATGCAGGAGCTCCAGGACCGGGCCCGAGAGGCCCGGGTGCCGCTGTCGTCGCTCTACCGGATCGTCTCCGACCTGGTGATCGCCAACGTGCTCGTGCGCCTCGAGTTCGAGGAGGGATTCGCCCGCTTCGAGCTGGTCGAGGAGCTGGCCCGCCACCACCACCACCTGGTGTGCGTGGAGTGCGGAGCGGTGGAGGACTTCGAGGGCCCCGGCCTCCCCGACCTGGAGCGGGCGGTCGACGACGCCATGCGCTCCATCCGCCGCCGGCACCGGTTCTCGGTGCGCAACCACCGCCTCGACTTCTTCGGCACCTGCGGCGCCTGCGCCACCACCTCAGGCTGACGGGCCCGCCACCAATTCGGCGCCCGGGAACAGCTCGGCCGCCATCTGGCGCAGCGACTCGTCGTCCGGCGCCCCCACGAAACCGCAGGCCCGCACCCCTCCCGCGGCGAGCCGGTCCACCGCCACCCCCACGGCGGCGGCGTCGACCCCGACCACCAGCGCCGCCCGGGCTCCGGCCAGCGACGCCGCGGTCGCCCCAGGGCCCACGATCACCAGCTTTCCGTCCCAAATGCTCATAGCCGACACACCGTGCATACGCCTCTCCAGAAAGCCTAGGTGGATGCCGATATCTCGCAAGCAGAGTCCGTTTCTCGCTGTCTCGTTCACGGAGCCCACCCCGCCCATGCGCTTCCAGGAGCTCGCTTACCGGGTCGACGGCCTCGCGGTCACCGTGCCCTTCCACCGGACGCTCACCGTGGTGAGCGGCCTGGGTGCGGTCCAGCGGCGGCCGTGGGCCGAACGCGCCCTGGGCATCCTGCGGGGCGGGGCGCACTCCCGGCCGGGCAGCCTGGTCTTCATCGACGGCGCCGGCAGCCGGGTCCGCCTGGTGCGCGACGGCCGGGGGCTCGCCACCCTGACCGACCTCGACAGCGGCGAAGACCTGCTCGCCGCCCTGGCCGAGGGCGCCGGCTTCGACTTCCTCTCCCTCCTCGGCCTCGACGGCGACGACGGCCTGATGCTGCTCGACTCCGCCGCCATGGAGCAGGCCGAGAACGGCGACGGGGACGGCGGGCCCGACGACGCCGAGATCCTCGAAGCCCGCGAGGTCCTGGCCCGCATCCAGGCCGAGTACGACGCCATGCGGGCCACCCAGAGCCGGGTGGCGGAGCTGCGGGCCCGCCAGGAGGAGCTCGACCACCAGATCCGCAACTTCGACGAGGAGCTCGACCGGCGCCGCCACGGCCAGGCCGCCCAGGCCGTCCACCGTCTCGAGGCGGAGCTGGCCCAGATCACCGGGACCGAACCGGCCGACCGGGCCGCCGCCGAGGCCGCCCTGACCGCGGTGAACGCCGGCCAGCTGTGGAAGTCGGCCCGGGAGAATCTCACCTCGGCCAAGTCCGCCTTCGGCGAGCGCCGCCGGCTCGACGCCCGGGCCCTGGCCCACGCCCTCGAGCTGCCCACCGAGGCGCCCCCCGGCCTCAGCGCCCTCCAGAACGCCTACCTGGCCGCCGCCCAGCGCCGCAGCCAGCTGACGGCCCGCCTCAACGAGGGCACCGACTCCGAGCTGCCCACCCCCTCCGCCCCCTGGGTCCTGAACCTGGCCCGCATCGACAACCCCGAGCTGTGGTCCCGGGCCGAGAAGCTGCTGGCCGTCAAGACCCGGGCGGCCGAGCTGTCCATGGGCCTGGGCGGCACCGGCCAGCACCGCGATCTGGTCGGCGAGCTCGAAACCGCCCACCAGGCGGTCGAGGAGGCCGAGCGGGACGTGGCCGACGCCCGGATCGGGGCGCTGGCCATGGCGGCCAAGCGCCGCCTGGCCAAGGCCTCCGAGCACGAGCACGGCGTCCTCACCAAGGCCGGCTTCGTGTCGTGGCTGGCCTTCCAGATGCGCCGCATCGACGTGCTCCTCGAGCCCGACGCCCTCGAGGCCCTGCGGGTGGCGGAGCTGGAGGCGCAGCTCGCGGCCAGCGCCTGGAGCGAGCTGGCCGGCGACGTCGAGCCCGCCGCCGCCCTGGCCGTCCGGAACGAGATCGAGCGCTACGCCGACCACCTGGCCGCCGCCTCCTCCGACGTCGACGCCACCGAGGCGCTGCGCCAGGAGCTCCGGGAGGTCGTCGAGCCGGCCTACTTCGAGGCCCGGGCCGCGCTCATGGAGGCCTGCGGGCCCTTCGACGTCGAGCCCGAGCACGCCACCTCCGAGGTGGAGGCCATCGTCGCCGAGGCCCGCCTCGCCCGCCTGCAGGCGGTCCTGGAGGCGGCCGAGGCCGCCTACCGCAACGCCGATGCGAAGCTGGAGTCGTCGCTCGCCGCCGCCGGCTTCCCCGGCGCCGGTGATCAGGCCGGCCGACTGGTGCTCGTCAGCGCCCGGGCCGCCGAGCTGGCCGCCAGCCTCGACGCCCCCCGGACGACCCGGGAGCGCCCCGAGGTGGAGGCCGACCTGGCTACCGCCCGGACCCAGCGGGCCCGGTACTCCCGGCCCGACTGGGACGCCGCCCCCGTGGTCACCGACGGCCCCCTCCCCGACACCGCCAGCCTGACCGACGAGCGGGCCCGGGTGGCCGCCGAGGCCGACGCCATCGAACGCCGGCTGCCCGACACCGGCCGCTTGTCCGACCGCCGGGATGCGCTGGCCCGCCGGGTCGCCATCCTCGAGGCCAGCTCCGGCCCCGGCCTGCACCTGCTGTCCTTCGAGGAGGCGGAGATGGCCCTCCTCGGCCGCTTCGCCCAGGCCCGCCGCGTCGGCCCCGAGGCCGAGCCCGTCCCCATCGTCGTCGACGACGCCCTGGCCGCCTTCCCCCGTCACGACAAGTGGCGGCTCCTCGACCTCCTGGCCCGCCTCGGCGAGGCGAGCCAGGTCATCTACCTGACCGACGACCCCGACACCGCCGAATGGGCGGCGGCCCGGGCCCGTCAGGGCAGCGCCGCTCTGCTCCGCCCCGACGTCGTCGCCTCCGTCGCCTGAACCGGCCTGACCCGGCCTGACGCCCGCCGGCGCCGGCGACAGCAATCAGCGACCGTAGACGGGGATCATCACCGCCCGGGCCCGCGTGTTGGCCGTGATCATGAAGCCCACGATGGCCGGGGGCGTGTCGGCGTCCAGGGGCAGCGCATCGGTGCCCAACGCGTGGACGGCGAAGATGTAGCGGTGGTCACCGTGGCCCTCGGGGGGCGCCGCCCCGCCGAAGTCCTTGCTGCCGTAGTCGTTGCGGGCGTGGACGGCCCCCTTGGGCAGCCCCTCCATCGACCCGGTGCCCGCCCCGCCCGCCAGCCCGGTGGTGTCGGCGGGCAGGTTGAACAGGACCCAGTGCCAGAACCCGCTGCCGGTGGGGGCGTCGGGGTCGAAGCAGGTGACGGCGAAGCTCTGGGTCCCGGCCGGGAAACCCTCCCAGGACAACTGGGGCGACACGTTGCCGCCCGACACCCCGAAGCCGTTGTAGACCTGGGATTCGGAGAGCTTCCGGCCGTCGGCCATGTCGTCGCTCGTCACCGAGAACGAGGGCACCTCGGGCAGGAAGTCGTAGGGCAGCGGCGGTCGAGCGGTCATCCGGTGCGCTCCTTCCAGATCATGCTTCCCGCCAACGCGGAACTAGCCTCGGCCGGGCCGAAGGAGGCTAACCCATTGCACACCCCCGCCCATCAGGCCCGGGCCCTCTGGCCCGCCTTCGAAACCATCCACGCCACCGTCTACTTCGCCCCCGAGGCACCGGTGGCGTACAAGGCGCTCGGCCTCAAGGGCGGGTGGATGGGCTACTTCGCCACCCGGTCGGCGGCCATGGGGACGGCGTCACCGGGCCTGGTCACCGCCGTCTTCTACAACTTCCATCCGGCCATGGTGTCCCGGGCCCTGCCCGACGCCTGGTCCATCGCCACGCCCGAGGAGGTGCTCACCACCCGCCTCGAGGTGGTCGACGCCGCCCTGCGCCGCCTCCTGCCCGAGCACCTCGGCACCCCCGGGCTGGTCGAGGCGGCCACCCTGGCCCGGGAGGCGGCCGAGGCGCCGGCGATGGCCGGCCGTCCCCTCTACGGGGCGCTGCGCTCCCTGGCCTGGCCGGCCGAGCCCCACCTGGCCCTGTGGCACGCCGCCACCCTGCTGCGGGAGCACCGGGGCGACGGGCACGTGGCCGCCCTCACCGCCGCCGGCCTCGACGGCTGCGAGGCCCACGTGACGGTGGCCGCCACCGGCGCCGTGCCCCGCCCGACGCTGCAGGACAACCGGAAGTGGAGCGACGACGAGTGGGCGGCGGCCGAGGAGCGCCTCCGGGCCCGGGGCTGGCT
>JBOGFE010000650.1:0-9986 GCA_050741935.1 Acidimicrobiia bacterium
ACGCCGAGGAGCCGGGCCACATCCCCTCCGAGTCGACCATCGGGGTGGTCATGCGGGAGCTGTTCCGGGAGCACACCGGACGGCGGGTGATCGCCGCCTGCTTCGCCTCCCACATCCACCGGGTGCAGCAGATCGCCGAAGCGGCCATGGAATCCGGCCGCACCGTCGCCTTCCTCGGCCGGTCGATGATCCAGAACGTGGCCCTGGCCCGGTCGATGGGCCTGCTCAACTTCCCCGATGACCGCATCGTGGAGGTCGAGGAGATCGACAAGTTCGAGCCCGGTGAGATCTGTGTGATCTGCACCGGGTCTCAGGGCGAGCCCATGAGCGCTCTGGCCCTGATGGCGGCCCACGAGAACCACCGGTTGAAGCTCGGCGCCGAGGACACGGTCATCATCTCCGCCCATCCCATCCCGGGGAACGAGACCAACGTCTCTCGGGTCATCGGCGGACTCCACCGGGCCGGCGCCGACGTGGTGCACTCCGGTCTGGCGCCCGTGCACGTGTCGGGCCACGCCGCCCAGGAGGAGCTCAAGTTCCTCCTCAACCTGGTCAAGCCGGAGTTCTTCGTGCCCGTCCACGGGGAGTACCGCCATCTCGTCCACCATGCCCGCCTGGCCCGGTCCACCGGGATGGCGGACGACCATGTGATCGTCTGCGAGGACGGCGACTCGCTGGTGCTCGGCCCCGAGGGCATCGACGTGGAGCGCCGCTACGCCCCGGCCGGCTACCTCTATGTGGACGGCGTGGTGGGAGACGTGGGCCGGGGTGTCCTGCGGGACCGGCGGGCGCTGTCCAAAGAGGGGATCGTGGTGGTCATCGTCACCCTCGACACCCACACCGGCGAGGTGGTGACCGGACCCGAGATCGTGACCCGGGGGTGGGTCCATGCGCCCGAGGCCGAAGCGCTCCTCGAGGAGGCCAAGGAGGCGGTGCTGCGTTCGCTGCAGGAGGCGATCGACGAGAACGCCCTCGACATCGAGACGCTGAAGCGCCATGCCCGCAGCGGCCTCTCCAAGTTCATCAACGAGCGGACCAAGCGCCGCCCCATCGTCGTCCCCGTGGTCATGGAGGTCTGATCCGGCGGACCCCAGGTTCGAACTGTGCTCCCGCAACCACCGTGGCGGTGGTTCCCGCAGGCACAGTTCTCCCCGGGCGTGAAGCTGCCACTACCACTGTTGCTGCTGTTACCGTTGTGACATGGCCTCAAGTACGAAGCGGCGGGCCGCCTCCTCCCGCCCCACGACCCCCCGCCGCACCCCCGCGGCCCGCCGGCCAGCGACCCGGAAGCCGAAGCGCCCTTCCCTCGCCAGCCGCCTCCTCGCCTCCCTCATGGCGTCTTTGAGCCGCCACGGCGAGGGAGTCTTCGGCGTGGCGTTGGCCGCGGCCGCCGCGGTCGCCGCCCTCACCCTCTGGCTCGACGTCTCCGGACCCTTCGGCGGCTTCGCCTCCTACCTGGCCGGCGTCGGCTTCGGTCTGGCCCGCCACGTCCTGCCCCTCGTCCTCGGGGCGCTGGCCGGGGTCGTCCTCACCGGCCGGCGTCACGAGCTGGCCCGCCTCGGCGTCGGGCTCTTTCTCGTCACCACCGCCCTGGCCGGGATGCTCCATCTGGCCCGCCATGATGGTGGCGGCTCGGCCTTCGACGCCTGGCGCCGGTCCGGTGGCCTCCTCGGCGGGATGGCCGCCGCCCCCCTGCGGGCCGCCGGCGGTTCCTGGGCCGCCGGTCTGGTGCTGGTCGCCGCCGGCGCCCTCGGCCTCCTCGTGGTCTTCCATCTCTCGTTCCACCAGGTGCTCACGGGTCTCCGAAGGGGCGGTGCCACGGCGCTGGCCGCGGTGAGCGCCGGCCTCCGCCGGCTGGGGACGCTCAGCACCGACGCCCCCGAGGCACCCGCACCTCCCATGGCCAAGACCAAGCGCGTGCGCCGGCCGAAGCCGTCCGCGGACGGCGACACCACCGACGAGCAGGCCGTCCCCGCCATCGCGGTCTCAGGCGAGAACCTCGTCCTGCAGGCCGCCGCCTACAAGCAGGAGAAGGGAGAGGCCCACCAGCTCGAGCTCGGCCTTCCCGCCTCCGAGCAGCGCTGGAAGCTGCCGCCCATCTCGGTGCTCACCCGCCGGGCGGCCAAGCCCATCGACCGCCGGCTCATCGAGAAGGGCGGAGCGGCACTGGAGGCCACGCTGGGGGAGTTCGGGGTCGACGCCCGCATGGTGGGCATGACCGTCGGGCCCACCGTCACCCGCTACGAGCTCGAGCTGGGGCCGGGCGTCCAGGTCAAGAAGGTCACCAGCCTGTCGCATGACATCGCCTACGCCATGGCCAGCCCCGACGTGCGGATCATCGCCCCCATTCCGGGGCGCAGCGCCATCGGGGTCGAGGTTCCCAACGTCCAGCGCCAGTTGGTGAACCTGGGCGACATCCTCGACTCCGAGGAAGTGGGCAAGGCCGGCCATCCCCTCGAGGTGGGCCTGGGCCGCGACATCGCCGGGCGGGCCTGCACCATCAACCTGGCCACCATGCCCCATCTGCTCATCGCCGGGGCGACGGGGGCGGGCAAGTCGAGCTGCATCAACTCGCTCATCACGACGATCCTCATGCGGACCACACCGGAGCAGGTGAGGATGATCCTGGTCGACCCCAAGCGGGTGGAGCTGGCCCAGTACAACGACGTGCCCCATCTGCTCACCCCGGTGGTGGTGAACCCCAAGAAGGCGGCCAACGCCCTCGACTGGGCCGTACGGGAGATGGAGCTGCGCTACGAGCTGCTCCACGAGGTCGGCGTGCGCGACATCACCGGCTACAACGCGGCCTACGACCGGGGCGACCTCACCCGCGACTACGGGGCGGATGGCGGGGACCCTCCGGGCGGCGGGGACGACGGGGACAGCCCGGGCCCGGGGGACGGAGCACCGACCACGACCTACGAGCGGCTGCCCTTCATCCTGGTGGTGGTGGACGAGCTGGCCGACCTCATGATGGTGGCCGCCCGGGACGTGGAGACGAGCATCTGCCGGATCGCCCAGATGGCCCGGGCGGTGGGTATCCACCTGGTGATCGCCACCCAGCGCCCGTCGGTGGACGTGATCACCGGCGTCATCAAGGCCAACATCCCCTCCCGGCTGGCCTTCTCGGTGTCGTCGCTGGCCGACTCGCGGGTCATCCTCGACGCGGCCGGGGCGGAGAAGCTCGTCGGTCAAGGGGACATGCTCCTGGCCACGGCCAGTTCCAGCCGGGCCCAACGGATCCAGGGAGCGTGGGTGGAGGAGGCCGACGTCCACAAGGTCGTGGCCCACTGGAAGCGCCAGACCACGGAGCTGCGCTACGTGGACGGTCTGGCCGGCGAGGAGACGGAGAGCAGCCGGCAGGGGCCCGATCTCGACGACGGCGACGACCTGCTCGAAGAGGCCATGGAGATGGTGGTCCGCAGCCGGCTGGGCTCCACCAGCATGCTCCAGCGCAAGTTGAGGGTAGGCTTCGCCCGGGCGGGACGGCTCATGGACCTGCTGGAGCGGCGGGGGGTGGTCGGTCCGTCCGAGGGATCCAAGGCCCGAACGGTCCTGATGACCGTGGAAGAGCTGGAGGCGCTCCAACAACGAAGCTAACCACCTTCCGTGGTCGGAGGGTGATCCAAACTCACGCTGCGCTCATAGTCAACGAGAATTTTCCTTCCCCTTGAGCACAGATGTGTCTATTGTGACGTTTGTGGTGAAGAGCACTAACTTGTCCACCCATCCAGGGGGTAGGTTGCTCGTCGCCGGGGGAGAGGTTTGACCGGGAGGGTCTGATGAAGCGAGTCTCCGCTGCACTGGCCGTTGTCTCAGCCGTGCTTCTGATGGGCACGGCATCCGCCAAGGTGCCCGATACATCGGCCGCATCCCGGCTGCGACAGCTGGGCATCATGCGTCCCGATCTGACGCCCCCGTTGCCGGGGTCCGCCGCCCAGGCGGCCTCGGAACTCGGGAACGCCGCCGAGGGGGTGGACGCCGGGGTGCTCAACACGGTGGCGGACGCCGTCGACGACGGCGCGCCCCTGACCGAGGACCTCCTCGCCGGCCTGCCGCCGGAGGTGGCCGAGATCCTCAGCGCCCTGCCCTTCATTCCCGGGCCGGCCGACCAGCTCCTCCCGGCGCCCGCGCCGGCGGGCCTGGTGCCGGAGCTGACGCCCGAACCGGAGCCCGCCCAGGAGCCCGAGGCGGCTCCGGCTCCCGCTCCGACCCCGAAGGCGGCGCCGGCGGCGCCCAAGGTCCGGGTGGCGGCCGGCGACCGTGCCACCGTGTTCCCCGGCCTGGCCGCCGAGGGTCACGCCGGGACCACGACCGGCAGCGTGATCCACGTTGACGCCCTCAACGCCGGCCAGACCCAGCTCACCAAGGTTGACGAGGCCTACTCGGCCTCGACGTTCACGTCGAACCCCATCGCCAACATCCTCCTCAACGAGATGGGCCGCCTCACGTCCCAGGCCCTGGGGGCCAACTCCGGGTTCGGGCGGGGCAGCGGGCTCGAGGTCGGCCTGGGACAGGACTCGGCCGCCGAGCCGCAGCTGGCCCTGCAGCGGGCCGAGGCGAAGTCGCCGCCCAGCACGCCCCTGGTCGAGGGCAAGGTGGAAGCGGCGAACATTCCCCCGGTCGCTACCGCGAGCTTGCTGTTGGGTCAGGCCCAGAGCCGGGCGGCGGCCGCCTGCACCACCGGTGTGGACCTGTCCTTCGGGCGGGGCTATGCCGCCGACGCCAGCCTGGCCGGGGACGCCATCCAGTCCGAGTCCCCGACGCCGCCCGCGCCGGCGGCGGCGGAGTCGAGGTCGGGCACCCGCCTCGTGCCCCAGGCCAACCCGATCCCGACCCCGGAAGGGATCGCCCGGTTCGGCCTGCAGAGCGAGACCCGCCAGATCATCGCCCCCGTCGTTATCGGCCCGCTGACGCTCAAGTTCGCCGGTGAATGGGTGCTGCGGGCGGTCGCCGACGGCAACGGCGTCGGCGAGGTGTTCTTCGGCCCGGGCACGGTGGAGCCGTCCACTCCGCTGCTCACCATCATCAACGGCGGCAGCGTCGTCGAGGAGCTCCTGTTCCAGGACCTCTTCGGCAAGACCGGGCTCAACGTGAACGTGGGCGGTGTGGCCGACATCACCATCGGTGAGGACCCGCGGGCCATCGGCGGGGATATCAACTCGATGGCTACGGAGACCACCACCTACGCCGCCGGTGCGGTCGACGTGGCCCGGGTGACGTTGCTCGGCGGCACGGGCGGAGACATCCGGATCGGCCACATGGAAGCGGCCGTGGCCGTCCCCGCCGGTGGCATCCAGTGCGGCATCGGGCTCCAGAAGAACGCCAACCCCACCAAGGTCGCCGCCGGTGACAGCTTCGACTGGACGATCAGCGTGTCCAACCCCAACGACTGCATCCTGACGTCCCTCAAGGTGGTCGACACGATCTCGGCCGACGAGGGCATCAAGTGGGCGGTCGTCGGGAGCGACCCCAAGGCCGACACCCAGTCGAACACCAGCGTCATCTGGAACGACGTGGGCCCCCTCAACCCAGGAGTCACGAGGGACCTGAAGATCAACGTGAAGGTGGACAGGGCCTCGGGATCCGGGAAGTTCCTGGACGAGGCCGTCGCCACCGGAGTGTGCGGCCCGGCGGAGGGTGCCGCCGCCGCTGAGGCCGGCGTCGGCGCCCCGCTCGAAGCCCGGGTGAGCCTCAACCTGCCCGAGGTGAGGGGCGCCCTCGAATTCCCGCTGGCCGGTGAGCTGCCCCGCACCGGTGGCATGCTCGCCCTCCTGCCCGCCCTCGCCCTGCTCGGGGTGGGGCTGGCGCTGCGGCGCATGAAGGGCCGCAGCTAGAAGAGCCTGAACGCGGAAGCGGGGCGTCCCCCTCGGGACGCCCCGCTTCCTCGCGGTCGGGAGTTGGCGCGTGGCGACTAGGCCGCCCGCAGGCCCTTGGACCCGCCCAGCGTCTCGTCGTCGGCGGCCCGGTTGTGGGTCATCCAGCCGAAGAGAGCGCGCCACGGGCTGGTGAGGCCGGCGACCACGAAGCCGGTCATCAACAGACCCGTGTTGGCGTCGCGCACGGTGACGCCGAACCCGTTGAACACGGAGTAGTCGAGCGCCCACACGGCGGCGAGAGAGAGGATGAAGGTGAACAGCGAGCGGAACCCGGCGACAGCAGGGACCGCACCGTCGATGAAGTCAACGACCTTGACGACGGCGAGAGCCAGCAGCGCCACGATGGCGAACTGGTACATGCAACACCTCCTGGGAGAGTTTTTTCATCGGGGACACCCCGAACCCCGGAGAGGACCTCCATTGGCCTCTCAACGATTTGGACTGGGCAATGTGTCCAGAGGTGACACCCGGTGCCGTTACATTTGTCCGAATCGGAGATGACCGGCCGGCTAACCCTCGCGGTCGTCGAGTCGGGTGCGGAGTTCGTCGAGGAGGGACCCGATGGCGGAGAGGTGCTCTTCGATGCGGGCCACGTAGGCCTCGGGCGAGGTGTCGGGCACCTCGTCGTCCACCTCGATCTCGTTGATCATGGCCTCGGCGAACTCGGCCTGGGCGTCGGGTACGAGGATGGTCCCGGTGGCGTCCGCGCCCGGGCCCGTCCACTCCACCATGACCGAGATCCCGGCCGACTCGAGCCGGCGACGGAGGATCTGGGCCGACAGGCGGGGGTAGTCGCCCATCTCCACCAGATCCGTGGCGTCGACCTGCTCGTCGTCGTCCTCGAGCCGGGCGTCGGGAGGTTCGGCCACCAGTGCCACCCGGCAGTCGCTGCAGTAGCGGGACCCCACGGTGTACTCGGCACCGCAGGACGGGCACCACACCTTGGGGGCACTCATGCCCCGCAGTCTACGGAAGGGGGGAAGGGGCGGCGCCCGGTACGCTAAGGCCGCGATGTCGCCTCCCACCTACCCGCCGATGTCTGCTCCCACCTACCCGCCGGTGCCTGCTCCCACCCACCCGCCGGTGCCTGCTCCCACCCACCCGCCGGCGTCCAGCTTCTTCATCGAGACGTTGGGCTGTCCCAAGAACGCGGTCGACTCCGACAAGGTGGCGGCGACGCTGCTGGCCGACGGGCTCCGGCCGGCGGAATCGGCCGGCGAGGCCGACCTGGTGGTGGTCAACACCTGTGCCTTCGTGGAGGCGGCCCGGGCCGAGTCGATCGAGACGGTGCTCTCGCTCGCCGGGGTCCGGCGGCCGGGAGCCCGGCTGGTGGTGACCGGCTGCCTGGCCGAACGCCACGGCGCCGAGCTGGCCGCCGCCCTGCCCGAGGTCGACGCGGTGATCGGCTTCGCCGGTGAGGGCTCGATCTCCGAGGTCGTCCTCCGGCGCCCGCCCCGGGGCGGGCCCCGTGACCTGTTGGAGCTGCCCCGGCCGGCGCCGTCGGCCCCGTGGGCCTATGTGAAGGTGGCCGAGGGCTGCGATCGCACGTGTGCCTTCTGTGCCATCCCCTCGTTTCGGGGGAAGCAACGCTCCCGGGCGCCCGAGGCCATCGAGGCCGAGGCCCGGGCTCTGGTGGCGGGCGGGGCCCGGGAGCTCGTGCTGGTGGCCCAGGACCTGGCCTGGTACGGCCGCGACACCGGCGACGGCGGCGCCCTCAGCCCGTTGCTCCGGCGCCTGGACCGGCTCTCCTCCGAGGGGCTGGCCCGCCTCCGGCTCCTCTACCTCTACCCGTCGCAGGTGCGGGGCGAGCTGGTGGCCACCATGCTCGAGCTGCCCACCGTCGTCCCCTACTTCGACCTGTCCCTCCAGCACGCCGCTCCCGGCCTCCTGCGGCGCATGCAGCGGTGGGGGAGCGGCGAGCGCTTCGCCGCCATCATCGACGGCATCCGGACCGAGGAGCCCGGCGCCGCTTTCCGGTCGTCGTTCATCGTCGGGTTCCCCGGCGAGACCGAGGAGGACCACGAGGAGCTGGTCGCCTTCCTGGAGGCGGCCGGGCTCGACTGGGCCGGATTCTTCCCCTTCTCTTCCGAGGAGGGCACCCCGGCTGCGACCATGGACGGTGGCGTTCCGGCCGAGGTGGTGGCCGAGCGGCTGTCCGAGCTCGGCGAGATGCAGGACCGGATCACCCAGGCCGGACGTGACGCTCTGGTGGGAGAGAAGGTCGAAGTTCTGGTGGACACGGGAGACGAGGGGCGCACCCACCGGGAGGCGCCCGAGATCGACGGCATCGTGCGCCTGCGCGGGTGGGGCCGGTTCGATCCCGGAGCTCTGGTGGAGGCCGAGGTGACCGAGGCGATCGGTCCTGACCTGGTGGCCGTTCCGACGCGGGCCGGCCTCGCCCGGGCGGGCTGATGGCCACCGTCCCGTCAGGGTCGTCGGGCACGCCGGCGGTGCCGGCGCTGCGGTTCGGGCCCAGTGCCCTGCTCACGCCGGCCAACGCCATCACCCTGTTGCGCTTCGCCCTGACCCTGCCCCTCCTGGCCGTCATCTCGGCCGACGGGGCCTCGTGGCGGGCCTGGGTGGGCTGGTGCATCCTCGCGTCCACCGACGGGCTCGACGGCTGGCTGGCCCGCCGGGACGGCACCACCCGCTCGGGGGCCTTCCTCGACCCGCTGGCCGACAAGTTCCTGGCCATCGGCGGGCTGGTGGCCCTCGCCACCCAGGAGGTCTTCCCCTGGCTGGCGGTCATCCTGATCGGCTCCCGGGAGCTGGCCGTGTCCGCCTACCGGACCTGGGCCGGACGGAGGGGGGTGTCCATGCCCGCCCGCCGCCTGGGCAAGTTCAAGACCGTGTTCCAGCTGGTGGCGGTGGGCGTGGCGCTGTGCCCCCTGACGGACTCGCCACCGTGGATGGGCCTGGCCGTGCTGTGGGTGGCGGTGGGCCTCACCCTGGTCTCGGGGCTCGACCTGCTCCGGAACCCGAGCCCCGACGCCGCGCCGCCGCCGACCACGCCGACGTGAGATGTGATGTCCTGGCCGTGGGCACGGAGTTGCTCCTCGGCCAGCTGGTCGACACCAACAGCGCCTGGATCGGCGAGCAGCTGGCCGCGGTGGGGATCGACAGCCATCTCCACGTGGTGGTGGGAGACAACCAGGACCGCGTCGTCGAGACCATGCGCTGGCTCCTGGCCGGCAGCGACGCACTGCTGGTGTGCGGCGGTCTCGGCCCCACCCCCGACGACCTGACCCGGGAGGCCATCGCCGAGCTGATGGGCGTGCCCCTGGTGCGCCAGGAGCACCTGGTCGACCACATCCGGGACATGTTCATGCGCTGGGGGCGGGTCATGTCACCCAGCAACGCCCGCCAGGCCGACGTCCCCGAGGGCGGCCGGGCCATCGACAACGCCAAGGGCACCGCCCCCGGGCTGGCCTGCCCGGTGGGGGACAAGGTCATCTACGCCGTGCCCGGCGTGCCTTACGAGATGCAGGCCATGGTCACCGACGACGTCATCCCCGACCTGCTGGTGCGGGCGGGGGAGCGGTCCACGATCGTGTCCCGGTCGTTGCGGACGTGGGGTTCGGCGGAGTCGGCGCTGGCCGAGCGGATCGCCGGGCGGGTCGACGCCCAGACGAACCCGACCATCGCCTTCCTGGCCCGGGGGATCGAGGGCCTCTACGTCCGCATCACGGCCAAGGCCGAGGACGAAGCCGGGGCCCGCAAGCTGATCGAGGCCGAGGAGGCGGAGCTGCGGGCCATCCTCGGCGAGCTCGTCTTCGGGGTCGACGACGAGTCGATGGAGACGGTGGTCCTGGCTCTCCTCCGGGAGCGGGGTTGGACCCTGGCCGTGGCCGAGTCGGTCACCGGCGGGCTGGTCGGGGCCCGGCTGGTCGGCGCCCCCGGCGCCAGCGACACCTTCCGGGGTGGGCTGGTGACCTACGCCGGCGACCTCAAGCGCTCGATCCTGGGGGTGACCGCCGAGCGGGTGGTGAGCGGGGAGTGCGCCATCCAGATGGCCGAGGGGGTGCGCCGGGTGATGGGCGCCGACGTGGGCCTGGGCGTGACCGGCGTGGCCGGGCCCACCGAGCAGGACTGCGAGCCGGTGGGCAC
>JBOGFE010000651.1:0-3472 GCA_050741935.1 Acidimicrobiia bacterium
ACAGCCTGGGGCAACTCCCTGCGCACCACCGAGCTGCGGTCCCGACCCGCGTACATGAGAGTGGCGGTCGCCCGATCCACGAAGCGCCGGCGCGTCCCGAGAACCCCAGCCGATCCCCACCCTGACCACAGCCGATTCACCCCCGGCGGGAGACCCACCAACCCCAACACCATGTCGAACCTTCGGTTCGACGCGCCCCGAATCAGCCCGAAACAAGCTCCGTTGAGGGACTTGACAAGCCGTTCCAAATGAGACTTGCAGTTTGCGTGCGCAAACTGCCGGAAACCTGCCGTGGTATTTGACGGCCTGACTACCTGGCCGGCCTACGACGACCGCCAGGCGTTCAGGCTGGCCCCGCGGACTTCCTCGCCGTTCGCTTCGCCGGTGGTTTCTTCGGAGCGGCAGGTACGGCAATCTCCCGCTCGAGGTCGGCGGCGACTTCGCTCATCGCCCCTCGGTAGAGCACAGTGCGTCGGGTGAAGCCACCCAGCTTGGCCTGAGGCTGGTCCAGCCAGGCCTGAAAGGCGCTGGGTTGCAGGCCGGCCCGGTTCCACTGCTCCCAGAGTTCGATCTCGCGCCACGTGTCCTGCCCGGCGGCGAGGAGGTCATCGAGATGGTTGACCACGCGCGTGCTCGCCAACCCGATGCGCTGGCGGAAGGCCGCCCATCCGAGCTCGCTCAGGCAACGGACCCGGTTGGCGAGGACCAGATAAAACGAGTCGATGTTGGAGGCGGCCCTGAGGTCAATGGCGTACATCTTTCCGTCGCCGAGAAGGTCGGGCAGCGGTGCAAGGCTGAAGGCGCCCGCCCAGTCCTCGGGGATACCGGCCTTCGTCGCGTCGATCACCGGCGCAACGATCTGGACCTTGCCGAGTTGCCCGCTTTGCTCGTTGTAGAGGTCGCACGTGTAGCCCAGGACCGCGACCAGGCGCCGGTCGTGCGTGGCGTTCGGATCGTCGGCCAGCTTGCTGGCTCGCTTGTTCTTGGCGAACGGGACGTCGGAAAAGACGTCCCCTTGCGTCACCGGCCGGTGCTCGTCGGTGGCGCGGTAGTACTCCTCGGGCTCCAATGGCCAGCGCAGCCCATCGACCTGCATGGGAAGAGGTTAGAAGTCCCAGGTGTCGAGGGCGCCCAAGACCGAACGGCCCGGCATGCGCAAGGCTCGGCCCTGAGGGACGACAGCAACACGGCTGCGCCCTTCCCCGACGACCAGGGCGACAGCCGCGTCGCGCCGGTAGATGATGTCGGTGCCCCGCACCTCGACGGCCATGACGTCGCCGACGGCGACATGGGCGTCACGGGCCAGATCGGCGGGCACGGGGAGGACCCGGCTGTTGCCGGACTTCGTCACCTTCACGGTCTTCGTAGTGGGCATCTCGACCTCCTGGACGACAGCATACGGCCTCGACGTACTGACAGCAAGAAAAATGTACTGATAGAATGGGAAGGGAGCTGGCGCGGCGCCCCCGGTCTCCGTCGGCAATCGCCCGCATCAGCCGCGTCGCTCCGTTTCAGCGCCGCACCCTTCACCTGCAGCGACACCCAGCCCCGCCCAGGCTCGGCGCCAACACCGCCGCCCCGCGTCCGGTGTCGTACTACGCCCAGCCCGGGCGGTGGGTTTCGGTGAGGAGCCGGGCGGTGAGGAGTCCGCTGGCGGCGGTCAGAGCGGCGACGGTGGCGACGGCGCCCCGCAGGCCAATGAGGTCGGCGGTGATGCCGGCGATGAGGGCGCCGAGGGCGTAGCCGCTGTCGCGCCAGAGGCGGTAGACCCCGACGGCGGAGGCTCGCCAGGCGGGGTGGGCGACGTCGCCGATGGCGGCCAGGAGGGTGGGGTAGACGAGGGCGGTGCCGGCGCCCAGTGCGACGGCGGCGAGCGCCCAGGGGGCGACGCCGGTGGCGGTTGCGAACAGGGCGAGGGCGGCGGCTTGGGTGAGCATGCCGCCGACGATGAGAGGCTTGCGTCCGGCGCGGTCGGACAGGGCGCCGGTAACGAGCTGGCCGGCGCCCCAGACGGCGGGGTAGAGGGCGGCGAGCAGGCCGATGTCGGCAACGGTGAGCCCGTCGGCGGCGAAGAGGACGGGGAGCAGCCCCCAGGCGAGACCGTCGTTGAGGTTGTTGACGAGGCCGGCCTGGTTGACGGCCAGGAGGTCACGGTCGTGGAGGGCCGTGTGGGTGAGGACCCGGCCGACGGTCAGCTGCTCTCCCGGGGTGTGGTGGTCGGCGGCTTCCTGACGGGCGTGGTCTCGGGTCTCTCGGACGAAGACGGTCGAGAGCCCGAGGCCGAGGGCGATGTAGGCGGCGCCGAGGAGGAACGGTCCGGGGCGGAGCCCGTGGTTGGTGGCGATCCATCCGGTGAAGAGGGCAGTGGCGGCGACGGCGCCGTAACCGGCCGCTTCATTGAGGCCCATGGCGAGACCGCGGCGTTCCGGCCCGGCGAGGTCGATCTTCATGATGACGGTGGCCGACCAGGTGAGGCCCTGATTGACGCCGAGGAGGACGTTGGCGGCGATGACCCAACCCCAGGCCGGCGCCCAGATCAACATCAGCGGCACGGGGATGCCGATGATCCATCCGGCTACCAGCACCGGTTTGCGGCCGACCCGATCCGACAGTGCGCCGGCGACCAGGTTCGTGAGGGCTTTGGTGATCCCGAAGGCGACGATGAACGTCAGCCCGGCCGTGTGGGCTGCCAGTCCGAACTCCCGCTCGGCCAGCAACGGGAGGACGGTGCGTTCCTGGCCGATGGTGCCCCCGACCAGGGCGTTGACGGCCACGAGGAGGCTGAACTGCGCGAGGTTGGCCCGTATCCCCAACGGCCGACCGGCCGGCGTTGGTCTGCGCTCACCGGCCACTGCGGTCATCGCGTGGCGAGCCGGCGGCCGGTGGCGGCGGCCCAGTCCGCCGGTCCGCCGACGACGACGGTGACACCGGGTTGTCCAGCCCGCTCGAGGATGCTGGCGGCGGTGGCGGCACGCTCGCCGTGGCCGCACATGACCACCTCGACCGGCGCCATCCCGGCGGCCGCCGGAGCGAGGCGGCCCAGCTCGATGTGAGCGGCACCCGGGATGTGGCCGGCGGCGTGCTCGCTGTCCTGGCGAACGTCGAGAACCCTGCCGCCGAGGACCGGGCCGTCGAGGCGTGTGGCGTCGACCAGGGTGGTGCGCCTCAGAGGGAGATCCGCCGCGGCCCAGGCGGTGGTGCCGCCGGCCAACTCGCCGACGAGGCAGTCGTACCCGATCTGGTGGCACTGGCGGACCAGCTCGGCACGGTCCTGGTCGGCGCCGATCACGAACAACACCGGCTGGTCCCGCTCGACGAGCCAGCCCAGCCAGGAGGCGAACTGGTCGCGCAGCGGGTTGGCCAGGGCGCCGGGGAGGTGCCCGGCGGCCCACGCTTCCACGGGGCGGGTGTCGACCAGCACCGCGCCGGCGTCGAGGCTCTGCCGGAAGGTGGTGAGGTCGAGCACGGCCAG
>JBOGFE010000652.1:0-7695 GCA_050741935.1 Acidimicrobiia bacterium
CTGCGGCGGGCCTCGTCGACGCGAAGGCCGGCAGCGGCGAGGTCCCCGGTCTCGATCAGGCTCCTGGCGCGGGCCAGCGCCACCGGGCCATGGACCCAGGGGTCGCGCAGACCCTCGGCGGCCAGGAGCGCGACCTGGGCGGCCTCTGGGGCTTCGGGATGGGCGAGGGCCATGAGCGCCCGCGCCCGGGTGCCGAGAAGGCTGGCGAGAAAGACGTCGCTCCCGGCCCGCTCGCAGTCGACGAGCGCCCGGTCCACTCGCTCCAGGACGGCCTGCGGCGCCCCTTCGGCCAGGGCGACCTCGGCCACCAGATGTTCGTGGAGGGACCTGACCACCGCGTCACCGATGGCATTGGACAGCCGCAGGCCCTCCTCCCCGGCCGCCCGGGCTTCCGGGAGCCGCCCTCGTCGCAGGGCGGACATCCCCTGGGTGAACCGGTTCCAGCCGAGGAAGTAGTTGCTGCCGTGCCGCCCGGCCAGCGCGAGGGCGTCGCCAACCAGTCGGTCCATCTCGGCGTGGTCGTCGCTCCGCATGGCGATGAAGGCGACCTCGCAGGCGTGGTCCATGAGCACCCAGGCGTCCCCGGTGGCCTCAGCGAGCGGTCGGGCCGCGTCGATGCTCGCCTTGGCCGCGGCCGGGTCGCTGAAGAGGTAGGCCCAGCAGAACACCTCATGGGCTCGGCCCTCGAGCCGGGCGTTCCCCGCCGCCCGGGCGAGTTCGAGCATTTGGGCGGCGACGGCCTTTCCCGCCTCGGCGTCACCCCAGTTCCAGAGCAGGAAGCCCTGCATCCACAACGCCTCGCCTCGCGCCACCGGCGGCCCGGCCGGAAGGGCCAAGGCCCGTTCCAACCACTCCCGGGCCTCCCGGATGCGGCCCCGGTGGCCGAGGAGGAAGGCGAGCGGACGGGCCAGGTGCAGCGCCGCCTCGGAGTCGGCGCCGGACAGCGCCCAGTCCAGAGCGACCCGGTAGTTGTCCGACTCGGCGGCGGCCCAGCGGATCACGGCCGGGTTGGGGCCGATCAGGCGTTCCTCCATGCGCCCCGCCGACGCCAGGCAGAAGCCGAGGTGGGCGTCCCGCAGCGCGGCGGTCTCCTGCGCCCGGGAAAGCGCCAGGGCGGCGAACTGACGGATCGTCTCCAGCATCCGGTACCGGGTTTCAGGGCCGGCGCCGTCGTCCACCATGACCAGCGACTTGGCCACCAGGCCGTCGAGCAGATCGAGCACGGCGAGCCGGTCGGGGCCCTCCCCTCCTGGCGCGCACACCGCCTCGGCGGCGTCGAGCGTGAACCCGCCGGCGAAGACCGCCAGGCGCCGGAAGAGGACCCGCTCGTCATCGCTCAGCTGCTCGTGGCTCCAGGCCACCGACGCCTCCAGGGTCTGCTGGCGGGGGAGCGCGCCGCGAGCCCCGCCGGTCAAGAGACGGAAGCGGTCCTGGAGGCCGGCCTGGATCTCCTGGGGCGACAGCAGCCGCACCCGGGCGGCGGCCAGCTCGATGGCGAGAGGGATGCCGTCGAGCCGCGTGCAGATCTCGGCTATCACCGGGGCCGTCTCGTTCGTCACGGTGAAGTTGGGCCGGGCCCGGATCGCCCGGTCCACGAAGAGACGCACCGCGTCGTAACTGTCGAGCGAGTCGAGCGGCAGGGGACCTGCCTCCGCGGCCGGAAGGGTGAGCGGCGGTACCGGCCAGGTCACCTCGCTGGGCACACCCAGGGCCTCCCGGCTGGTGGCCACCAGCCTGACCCCGGGGCATGCCCGCAAGACCGCCTCGGACACAGTGGCGCAGGCGTCGAGCACATGCTCGCAGTTGTCGAGGACGAGGAGGACCCGGCACGTCGCCAGGTGGGCGGTCAGGCGCTGGAGGGCGGAGCGCCCGAGCCCGTCGGGAACGGAGAGCACCCCGAGGACGGCGTCGGTCACGAGCGCCGGGTCAGACAGGGCGGCGAGCTCCACCCACCAGATGCCGTCGGCGTGGACGGCGACCACCTCGGCCGCCGCCCGGGCGGCCAGGCGGGTCTTGCCGCATCCGCCGGGACCGGTGAGGGTGACGAGGCGGTGCCGGGCGACCAGGGCGGACAGCTCATCCAGTTCGGCGTCGCGTCCGATGAAGGTGGTGAGGTGGACAGGCAGGTTGTTGGGGGTGGCGTCGAGCGAGCGCAGGGCCGGAAAGTCGCGGCGCAAGCCGGAATGGCACACCTGGTAGACGTGTTCCGGGCGGCCGAGATCCCGCAGACGCTGGGCGCCCAGGTCGGCCAGAGTGACGGCGGGCGGCAGGTCGTCGGCGGCCAGTTCGGCGGTGGTGCGGGAACACAGGATCTGGCCCCCGTGCCCGATCGCCCGGAGGCGGGCCGTGCGGATGACGGCCGGGCCCATGTAGTTGCCCTCGTCCCGCAGGCGGGCGTCGCCCGTGTGGACCGCCATGCGTACGGCGGGGACGGCGCCGCTGGGCCACGCCTCGGCGGCAAAGGCGAGCTGGATGTCGACCGCGGCCTGCAGCGCGTCGGACGCCCGGGTGAAGACGGCCACCACGCTGTCCCCCTCGCCCTGCTCTACCGGGCGGGTACCGCGACGCCCTTCGATGCCCCGGTCCAGGATCTCGTAGTGGCGGGCGACGGCGGCGGCCATGGCAGCCCGGTCGGCCTCCCAGGCGGCTGTCGAACCCTCGATGTCGGTGAGGAGGAAGGTGACCGTCCCCTCCGGGAGCGGGCCGGGCGGCGCGGGCGGCGATGCCGGAGGTGTCACAGGACCGGGGTATCGAGGTGCTTGCAGGGGTCCCCGGCCACGTCAACCACTCCTCGCCGGGCCCGGGTTCGGTGGTTTCTGGGTCGGAAAGGCTGAGGATCACTCCGGGCCTGTCCAGCTTTGCCTCATCCTCAGCGTAGTAGGCGTTCAACCACTCCATCCCGTAGGCGTACGGGCTGCGGGCTCCGTTCCTGGCCGCCGCTCCCGGGCCGCCGGGTCCCTGGCGTGATGCGCCCATCCAGCGCCGGGCCGTCGATCCGTAAACTCCTGCCGGTCCACCGATACAACGTGGAGACAGCATGGAAGCGAAGATGCGGGCGTCGGGAGTCGAGCTTCCGGAAGCTCCCTCCCTGGAGGGACTGGAAGACAAGTGGGCCCAGCACTGGGAGGCCGACCGGACCTACCGCTTCGACAGGTCCGCCGGCCGTTCCGCGATCTACGCCGTCGACACGCCCCCGCCGACCGTCAGTGGCGTGCTGCACATGGGTCATGTCTTCTCCTACACCCACACCGATCTGATGGCCCGCTTCATGCGAATGTCCGGCCGGGAGGTGTTCTATCCCATGGGGTGGGACGACAACGGCCTTCCTACCGAGCGTCGGGTCGAGAACTACTTCGGGGTGCGCTGCGACCCGACCCTGCCCTATGACCCCGACTTCTCGCCCCCCGACTGCCCGCCGGGGCGGAGGATGCCCGTGTCCCGGGGGAACTTCATCGAGCTCTGCCTCCAGCTGACGGCCAAGGACGAGCTCGCCTTTGAGGAGCTGTGGCGTCACCTCGGCATCTCGGTCGACTGGTCCCTGACCTACGCCACCATCGACCGCCGCGCCCGGCGCGTGTCGCAGCTCGGCTTCCTCCGGCTGGTTGAGCGGGGCGAGGCCTTCCAGGCGGAGGCGCCCACGTTGTGGGACGTGACCTTCGGCACGGCCGTCGCCCAGGCGGAGCTGGAAGACCGGCAGGTGCCCGGCGCCTGGTACCGCCTCCGCTTCGACGACCTGGAGATCGAGACCACGAGGCCCGAGCTGCTGCCCGCCTGCGTGGCCCTCGTCGCCCATCCGAACGACGCTCGTTACCGGCACCGCTTCGGCTCCACCGTGCGGACTCCTGTCTTCTCGGTCGAGGTCCCCGTGCTTGCTCACCCCCTGGCCGACCCCGAGAAGGCGTCCGGCCTGGCCATGGTGTGCACCTTCGGGGACCTGACCGACGTTGTCTGGTGGCGGGAGCTGCGCCTGCCGGTGCGTGCCATCGTCAACCGGCACGGGCGCCTGCAGGACAACCCACCCCCCGGTGTGGCGGCCGACGGTCCCTGGTCGGAGCTGCGAGGCAGGCGTGTCGCCGAAGCCAGGGACGTGATGGCTCGCATGCTGAAGGAGTCGGATGACCTCCTAGGCGAACCCCGTCCCCTCTCCCACGCCGTCAAGTACTACGAGAAGGGCGACCTCCCCCTCGAGATCGTCACCAGCCGACAGTGGTTCATCCGCTTGCTCGATCACCGGGAGCGCCTCCTCGAACGGGGGCGCCAGCTCCGCTGGCACCCTCCGTTCATGCACGCCCGGTACGAGAGCTGGGTGCTCGGCCTCAACACCGATTGGCTCGTGAGCCGCCAACGCTTCTTCGGGGTGCCGATCCCGTTGTGGTACCCGGTCGCCGAGGACGGCACGATCGACTACGGAAACCCCATCCTCGCCAGCCCCGACAGGCTCCCGATCGACCCCTCCACCGACGTTCCCGAGGGCTACGACGAGAGCGGGCGCGGGCGTCCTGGCGGCTTCGTCGGGGATACCGACGTCATGGACACGTGGGCGACGTCGTCGCTCACGCCTCAGATCGTCGCCCACTGGGAGGAGGACGACGGCCGCTTCGGCCAGGTCTTCCCCATGGACCTGCGGCCCCAGGCCCACGAGATCATCCGAACCTGGCTCTTCTATACCGTGGTACGGGCCGAGCTCGAGCACGGGACGCTGCCCTGGTCCGATGCCGTCATCTCCGGCTGGGTGCTGGACCCCGACCGGAAGAAGATGTCCAAGTCCCGGGGCAATGTGGTCACCCCCATGGCGCTCCTCCAGCGGTATGGCTCCGACGCCGTGCGGTACTGGGCGGCCAGCGGAAGGCCCGGCACCGACACCGCCTTGGATGAGGGACAGATGAAGGTCGGCCGGCGCCTCGCGGTCAAGCTCCTCAATGCCAGCCGGTTCGTACTCTCCCGGCTCAGCAGCGAAGACGACGTGACCAACGCCCTGGACCAGTCGATGCTCGCCCAGCTCGATCTGGTCGTCACCGACGCTACTTCCGCCCTGGAGGCTTACGACTACACGCGTGCCCTGGAACGGACCGAGTCGTTCTTCTGGGCGTTTTGCGACGACTACCTCGAGCTCGTGAAGTGGCGGGCGTACGGAGTCGAGGGGGCAGCGGGTGCCGGGTCGGCGACCACGGCGCTCAGCCGCGCCCTGTCCGTCATGCTCCGGCTCCTCGCCCCGTTCCTGCCCTTCGTCACCGAAGAGGTGTGGTCCTGGTGGCAGGAGGGTTCGGTCCACCGGTGGCCCTGGCCGGGGGTGGCTTCGAGCACCGCCGGTGATCCCCGCATCCTCCACCTGGCCGGACAGGCCCTCCGTCCGGTGCGCAAGGCGAAGACCACGGCCCGGCTGTCGATGCGGGCCCCGGTCGCGTGGGTCAGCGTCCGGAGCACCGCCTCCGACCTGGCGCTGCTCCGGAAAGCCGAAGGAGACCTGAAGGCGGCAGGCGTGATCGACCGTGTCCGCTATATGGAAGGCGACGTTTTCGCAGTCGACGTGCGGCTTGCCTCCACGGAGAGCGCGACGTGATCTCCGTTGCCTTGCCCGAAGCCGGAACCAGCGGGCCGCTCCGGCGCTGCGTCGGGAACGTCGACGACTTCGTCGCGCTCCGATGGGGTCGCCTCCCGGCCCACTATCGCCCCCCCGGCGGCTTCGACGACCTCCTGTTGACGGCGTGACTACCTGATCACGGCGGGCGCTGTTTCGGCAGTGCTCATTGGTGACGTGGGCCGCGTTGTGGCCGGTGCTGTGAGCGACGAGGATGATGGGTTCCTGTTCGCGAGGGACGCCATCTGAGAACATTTGGCGGACACCTTGCTTGCAAGGGTAGCGCCAAATTGTGTCAGACTGTCGGGGTGCCGATCGCTACCTCAGCGTTGATCGCTGTGCTCGACCGAGTGCGGGCTGGCGCGCGGCCCTCAACGCTCGAGACCGAGCAACTTGACTTCAAGCGGCAACCAGACAGCAAGCCGGACGCGATCCGGATGATTGTCGATGCATGCGTCTGTCTCGCCAACAGCGTCGGGGGGACGGTCGTCCTCGGGGTTGCGAACGACGTCGGCGGGCCGGATGCGTTCACTGGCTGCGATCTGGACCCGAGCATCGTGCAACGCCGCGTGCACGAGCTCACCGAGCCGGCGCTGATGGTCGGGGCACGGACGATTGAGCACGCCGGTGCGGCGCTCCTGGTCATCGATGTCTTCCAAAGCTTCGACATTCATGCCGACAAGCAAGGGCGGGCCACCCATCGCGTGGGTACCGAGTGCCTCCCCATGTCCCCACATGAGCATCGACGGCTTCGAGAGGAGCGACTCGGGGTTGATTGGTCGGCGCAACCGTCCGAGCGGTCGATCGCCGACATTTCATCTCGGGCAATGAACGCGGCGAGGGACGCGCTGGGGAGAGTCGCCGACGACCGTCGCTCCCTCGCCCCGCTCAGCGACGAGGATCTGTTGCGAGCACTGGGTCTCCTGGTCGAAGGCCGTCTGTTGCGGGCCGGGGAGGTGCTCTTTTGTGAGTCCGATCCGGCCGTGGAACCGGCCGTCCTCTATCAGTTCCGCCCGACGCCCGGAGGCGAAGCGGCCGCTGTCGAGCGCCTGACCAGCCCGCTGGTCCTTGCTTTCGAACGGGCGATGGAGCTGATCAGGGCCCGGCGCAACGTGACTCCGCTCACGTTGGCGAACGGCCAACAGATCGACATCGCGGACTTTCCCGAGGTGGCCGTGCGCGAGGCCCTGTCGAACGCCGTGCTCCACCGGGACTACCGGATCCGACAACCCGTGAACCTCGAGCATTCTCCGAACGCCTTCGTCATGATCTCCCCGGGACCCCTCGTCGGGAGTGTCCAGCGCGACAACATCATCACGCACGCTTCGACACCGCGGAACCCTGCGCTGGCCCGCGCCGCCCGGTTGCTGAGGCTGGCCGAGGAAACGGGTCGCGGCGTCGACCGGATGTTCCGGGAGATGATCCGGGCCGGGCAAGACCTGCCGGTGATCGACGAAGGTCCGGACTTCGTCCGAGTCGTCCTGTCCGGCGGCGCACCCCGCACCTCCGTCGTTCGGTTCGTGGCCCAACTGCCAGCGGGGGAGCGGGAAGACACCGACACCATGCTGGTGCTCTTCACGCTCTGCCAGCGGAGGTCCATAGCCGCCGCAGACCTGTCCCCCGTCTTGCAGAAGGCAGAGGAGGAGACCGAGCTGATCCTGCGCCGTCTCGCCCAGGACGAACCGGGGATCATCGAACCGACCAGGCAGTCAGCCCGTCACCGGTACCGTCAATACCGCCTCAGGAGCGAGAGCCTGAAGGCTCTCGGGGCGGCCGTGAGTTATCACCGGCGGAGCCTCGACGAGATCGATCGCAAGGTCATCGCTCACCTCAACGAGTACGGCCGGATCTCCAACCGGACACTGCAGAACATCTTCGACATCGACGTCTACCGAGCCCGTGACCTGCTCGCCGACCTCCAACACCGCGAGATCATCGTGCGCACATCCGAGGCGGCGCGGGGGCGAACCGTCGAGTACGGGGCAGGGCCGAAACTTCCCCGCCTCGGGGCAAGCCGCTCCCGGGCACGAGATGCGCCGCCGTGATCCCGACCTCCAATCAGCTGTCGCGGCCGGTCTGGTCGGAGAGCCAGTAGAGCTTGAAGTGGGTGGCCCAGA